>JAZRHX010000267.1:0-10019 GCA_045644985.1 Clostridia bacterium
AAGCCCAAGGAAGAAAAGCCCCTATTGCAAAGATTGCAGATCAAGTGGCCGGTGTCTTTGTTCCCACCGTAATGGGGATTGCTTTTGTGGCGGCACTGCTATGGAAGCTGTTTGGGGCAGATTGGTATTTTACCCTAGGAATCTTTGCCTCTGTCTTGATGATTGCTTGTCCTTGTGCTTTAGGCCTGGCTACGCCCACCGCTATTATGGTAGGAACCGGTTTAGGCGCTGCACACGGAATTTTGATTCGTAGCGCGGAGGCCTTGGAACTTGCCCATCGTGTCACCTGTGTGGTGCTGGATAAGACCGGTACGGTGACGGAAGGAAAGCCTCGGGTGGTGGATTTTATTTGTGTGCAAGAAGATGTACGGCAATCAAATTTAGAGATTGCTGCAGCAGTAGAATCTTTCTCCGATCATCCTCTTGCATTGGCCGTTGTTCATTATGCGCATGAAACAGAAACTGGGGAAACGCTTTCTGTACAATCTTTTGAAAATTTGCCCGGTCTCGGAATTTCTGCGGAATTGGCGGACGGCACCTTGGTGCATGCGGGCAATCTTCGTTTTATGCAAGAATGTGGATTTGAAGCATATTGGTACGAATCCCGTTTGTCTAACTATCAAGAAACCGGCGCAACCTTCGTTTATTTATCTATAGACCGCGTTGTAACAGGCGTGTTTGTCATTCGGGATGAAATACGCGCATCCAGCAAAGCGGCAATTGCATCTTTGCATCAAAAGGGATTAAAAATTGTTTTGCTTTCCGGAGACCGAGAAGCAGCGTGTCAATATATTGGGGCACAGACGGGCATCGATCAAGTAATTTCCGGTGTACTTCCTTCCGGGAAGACAAAGGAAATTCAGCGTTTGCAACAAAGCGGGGAAGTCGTGCTGATGTGTGGAGACGGCATTAATGATGCACCTGCACTTACTTGTGCGGATTTGGGTGTGGCCATGGGTTCCGGCAGCGATATTGCGCTGGCTTCCGGAGATGTGGTTCTAATGAAACCGGACTTGCGGCAAATTGGGAAATTACTTCGCTTAAGCCGTTTAACCATTCGTAATATACACCAGAATTTATTCTGGGCATTTATCTATAACCTAATTGGTATTCCTGTTGCAGCGGGAATCCTTTATCTCTTCGGAGGACCGCTGCTGAATCCCATGTTTGCGGGAATTGCAATGTCGCTTAGTTCAGTTTGTGTTGTGAGCAACGCATTAAGATTGAGGAGGATGAAATTATGACCATGTACAAAGTAGAGGGAATGCACTGCCAAGGGTGTGTGCGTCGCGTAAATGAGGCCTTGGTGGCGCTGGGAGTGCCGGCGGTGGTTTCTTTGGAGAAAGGTACGGTTACGGTAGAAAGTCGTGATGAGGCTGTTTTGTTGAAAGCAAAAGAGGCAATTGAAGATTTAGGATTTGACGTACTGTAGGGGGGTGAGTCGCATGGATTTAAAGGGAAAGAAAGTTGTATTTTTGGGTGATAGTATTACTATGGGCGTAGGCGCGTCTTCGCCGGAGAAAAGCTATGTGGGTTTGTTTAAAGCCAATTATCCGGATGCGGAAATTATAAATTGCGGAATCAGTGGTACGCGTTTTGCCAACCAGCTCAACGTGCCGGAAGATGACGGGCTCAATATTAACCGTTTTACGGTCCGTGCAGAGAAACTTCCTAAAGGTGCGGATTTGGTAGTGGTATTTGGCGGAACCAATGACTACGGTCATGGCAATGCCCCTTTGGGTAGAATGGGGGATACGGATGAGAATACTTTTTACGGCGCTGCTCGTATGATTTGCACACGTTTGATTGAACAGTATCCCAATAGTGATTTTTTGATTCTAACGCCACTTCACCGCATTGGGGATGACATGCGAAATGCTCAAGGGGCTTGTTTAGAAGATTATGTGAAAGCGCTTCGTGAAACAGCTACTCTTTTCTCTATTCCGGTACTTGATTTATATGCTGTCGGGGGCATGAATCCTAATTTGGGAACGCAACAGGCAGTTTACATGCCGGACGGACTTCATCCCAGCGACGCGGGACATGAAAAAGTGTACCGCAGAATTGACGCATTTATACGGAATTTTTATTGATTTTGGCGGGAAAACGTGGGATTTAATCCACATATTATCCATCCGTTGCAGATTCTTTCGCCTCTATGGTATAATACTTAAACAAGAATTTTCAGAAAGAGGCAACCTAATATGAAATATGAATTTGGATACGGAAACACAACACAAAACGTGGAAATTGAAGATAGAAATTTGCTGGCAGAATTACTGCCGAACCCTGTGCCCGGTGTAGCGTCTGAAGTGGGTGAAGTTGAGCGGGCTTTGGAGGAACCTATTGGCGCACCCAGACTCAGAGAAATTGTACGTCCCGGGGAGAAAATTGCTATTGTAACCAGCGATATTACAAGACCCATGCCTACAGCAAAAGTTATAGGACCGTTGATTGCAGAGCTGGAAGCGGGGGGAGTCCGCAAGGAAGATATGACGCTGGTTTTTGCCTTGGGCAGCCATCGTAAACAAACTGCGGAGGAACAACGCAAATTGGCAGGGGATTACGCATTTGAGAATTTGACCGTGGTGGATAGTGATCCCGATGACTGTGTGCATTTAGGTGTTACTTCTAGAGGAACGCCGGTAGACATTACCCGCACCGTTGCGGAAGCGGACCGTGTCATTTGTTTAGGTAATATCGAATATCATTATTTTGCAGGATACAGCGGTGGCGCTAAGGCGATTATGCCTGGATGCTCTACCCACGATGCGATTCAAACCAATCACCGCTTTATGGTAGAAGAAGCGGCTTGTGCCGGCAATTTGGAGGGGAATCCCATACGAGAGGACATTGAAGAAGCCGGTGTTATGTTAGGGATTGATTATATTCTCAACGTAGTTTTGGATGAACATAAGAAAATTGTGAAGGCGGTAGCAGGTGACAGCGTGCAGGCACACCGAGCCGGTTGCGCCTTTTTGGATACATTGTACGGAAAGAAAATTCCCACTCGTGCAGATATTGTAATTGTATCTCAGGGCGGAGCGCCGAAAGATTTGAACTTATACCAGACGCAGAAGGCTTTGGATAATGCAAAATATGCAGTTCGTAAAGGTGGTACTATTATCTTGGTAGGCGCTTGCCCGGAAGGATTGGGTGGTACGACTTTTGAAAAGTGGATGTTAGAGGCACCTACGGCAGAAAGTATGATTGAACGTATTGGTAGCAATTTCCAATTGGGCGGTCACAAAGCCGCAGCCATTGCAATGGTACTTCAAAATGCGGATATTTATATGGTTTCCGAAATGGAACCGGATTTTGTACGACGTATTTTCTTAAAGCCTTTTGCAACTTTGCAAGAAGCGTACACCGTGGCGTTGGAGAAATATGGACCGAATGCCACGGTTATTACCATGCCGTATGGGGGAAGTGTATTGCCTCAAGCATAGGAGGTGACGAATTTGGATCACTGGCTGAATTGTGATGTTTGTCTCATTGAAGCAGAGAATCTTACGGAGGTTCTTCGTAAAGCCGGCAATTTAGTTGAGAAGAGCGGTGTTTCATCGTTGGTGCGCGTTTTCTCTGGCGCATCGGGGTTGATGTGTCGTTATCCGGAGGCACCTGATTTGCGTTTGTTTGATATGGAAGCGCCTCTTTCAGGTGAATCTTTTGGTCGTGTGGTGCATCAAGTTGCACAATATTGTTTATATGAAGGCAGTAAATCCAGAAGAACGGTGGTTTGGTTTGAAGACTACAGTACAGCACGGGGATTTATTCGTGCATTTACGGATCGTTTTGTTTACCGTCTTCGGGAAAGACCGGCGGATCGATTTGGGGCAGAACTCCTCTGCGTTACAATGGATGAAGCGGAAACCAGAGAAGTGCTCAAAAGTGGCAGCTTAAAGCCGGCGAATCAGCGCAGTGATATGTCATCAGCGAAACTGGCGGCCAGTCCTGATAATTTATTTGGTGAACCGGCGGATTATTTCAGCGGACTACCTCTTTACATGCCGGGAAGTATTACGGACGAGGCAAGGCTGTATATTAAACGACACGGTATTCTGCCGAAAGAAGATATCAAGAAACTCCAAGATACTTTCTACCCTAAATTTTATATGGCGTACAGGGATATTTTGAAACGATACGCGGTACGATATGATGGGACGTGTGTTGTTCGCGTAGAAGAACCTATTTTGTTAGAGAATTTGCCGTTTCTCTTGATTGTGCCAATTTCCCTGCGGGAAAATATCTCACCATACGTTTCGGATGCACAGGTGGATAACGTTCTTTATTTGGACGAAACGCCCGAAATGACGGTAGAACAATGGGGCAATGCATGTTATGAAACTTGTACGGATTATTTTAATGGGAGGAAACAACTATGAAATACGCAGTTGCACATGTAAATCAATATGTACGGGATCAGCGCTTTGACGAATTGATTCGTTTCTCGGAAGCACGTCATCAGCTTCAATTTGAGATGCTTTTTAATCAAATTCACATTGCCGATATGGACTGCACAAATGATTTTCATACAGATGTGGTGATGGTTACCGGCCCGTCATCCTCCGGCAAAACTACATTTTCTAATTTACTGGCCCGGTACCTTACGGAAGACGGCTTTAACTGTACGGTAGTTTCTATTGACGATTATTATTTGAATCGTGACGTTATTAAGCGAAAGCAACTGGCTAGCGGTCGTATCCCTGCCAATGACAATGATTTTGACTATGAAACATTGGATGCTTTTGACGTGGCTTTCTTTAAGAAACAAATGCGGGCGTATTTAAGAGGAGAAGAAGTAACGCTGCCTTCTTACAATTTTTCCAAGGGTATTCGGGAACAGGGAACTACGAAATTGATTTCCACGAAGAAAGATATGATTATCGTGGAAGGGATTCACGCTTTAAACCCGGAACTGATTCGAGGTGTGGATTTTAATCACGTCTTCCGGGTGTATATCTGTCCATTTGATTCTTATGTGGAGAAAGATGACGGGGAATTATTGCTGCTTCCGAGACAGATTCGCTTTATGCGTAGAGCGATTCGTGATAATATTAAACGGGGGAGTTCTCTTGCTCAAACCATGCAAATGTGGCCCGGTGTACGTAGTGGGGAGGAAAAATACATTAAACCTGTCAAGAAATATGCAGACTTCTTCTTTAACTCTTCCTTAGAATATGAAATTGTATTTCTGAAGGATGGCATCAGCAAATTGTATGCACAGTTAAGTGATGCACAGCGGGATGCGTTTGAACAGATTATTCCGTACGTTGCTTTGCAAAACTTTTTACCCAAAAATGATTTTGAAATTCCAAAGAATTCTATTTTCAATGAGTTTTTTATGCGGGAAATGCCTTGACAGAAAGCGGAGTTTTGGGTACTATTAAGACGTGATTTTTTTGAAAGGAGACTGAGTTTCTATGAAAACAGTTATGATATCACTGAAGTCTATTGACGATGTTAAGAGTTTTGTTTCGGAAGTTAGCAAGGTATCTTATGATGTTGACCTTTCTTCCGGTCGTTACGTTGTGGATGCAAAGTCTATTATGGGTATTTTCTCTTTGGACCTTTCTCATCCCATTAAGGTGGAAATTCACTGTGCAGACAGTAATGAGTGTGCTGAGTTTGTGGAGAAGTTAGCTGCATTCGGTGCTTGAAAGGGTGAGTGCATTGGAAATTCAAAAGATGCAAGATAATCATCAAAATACGATATTTTTCTCGGTGCCCAATGAGCGTCAGAAAGAAATTCGCAGAATTTTAGACGAGGTTTATTATGCCCTTCGTGAGAAAGGCTATAATCCTGTCAGTCAGCTTGTGGGCTACGTGATGTCCGGCGATCCTACTTATATTACCAATCATCATAACGCTCGTTCCTTAATTACGAAGATCGAGCGAGATGAAATCGTGGAAGAACTCTTTCAGTTCTATATTGCTGAGATGACTCGTAAGAGTCGGGAAGTACAGTAATGCGTGTATTGGCAATTGATTACGGAGACAGCCGTGTTGGCGTAGCAATCAGTGATCCTTTGATGGTCACTGCCAACCCTTTGCCGGTATTAGACGGTCGTGGGGGGCGCAAACAAATTGCAGCGCAGATTGCGACGTTGATTGCTCAATGGAACGTCGATATTGTGGTTATCGGTTATCCCGTGAATATGGATGGATCCAAGGGTCCTCGCGTGAAGATTACGGAGAAGTTTGCCCGGGAACTTGAAGCAGTTTGTGCAAATCTTCGTTCGATAGAGATTGTTTTCTGGGATGAGCGATTGACAACGCGCATGGCGGATCGAGCGATGATTGAAATGAACGTACACCAAAGACAAAAAGGTGTCAGTGATGAAATTGCGGCTATGTTGATTTTGCAGAATTATTTAGACAACCGCAGGTCAGGAGATTAATTATGGTAGAGCATGAGAAGGAAATTGAACAGGTTGCAGAGACTATGGAAGAAGAACTTGCAGAACCTATCGGAAGTGTGGATACGGTAACCCTTTGTGATGACGAAGGTAACGAGTATCTCTTCGACTTGTTGGGATACGTAGATTTTGCAGACAAGTTGTATGCTGTGATGGTGCCTGCAGAGCTTTATGAGGATGAAGACGAAGAGCAGGTTGTCATTATGGAAACTTACTTTGAAGGCAATGAACCGAACTTTGTTTTTGTGGAAGATGAAGCCCTTGCACAGCAGATTTTAGACGAGTATACCAAGCAAGAAGAGCAGAGCGACGGCACACAGGAATAAACGTCCGGGTCTACTGCAATACTTATGGTTGAAAGTGCCGGTTAACTGCCGGCACTTGTAGTATAAACAGGAAGAAAGTATAATAACAGTATTCGATATAGAAGGAGCGAATTTATATGCATATCAATACAAAATGTATACAAAGTGGTTATAACCCGGCGAATGGCGAACCTCGCGTAGTGCCTATTGTACAAAGTACTACATATAAATATGAATCATCGGATGCCATGGGCGATTTATTTGATCTAAAAGCGGAAGGCTTTTTCTATACCCGTCTTGCCAATCCAACGGTAGATGCGGTTGAGAAGAAAATTGCGGATTTGGAAGGCGGCGTGCTGGCTGTAATGACATCTTCCGGTCAAGCGGCTTCTACATTCTCCATTTTGAATATTTGTAAAGCCGGAGATCATGTAATTTGCTCTTCTGCGATTTACGGTGGTACGTTTAATCTGTTTAATAAAACGTTGAGAGATTTAGGCATTGATTTCACATTTGTATCTCCATATATCAGTGAGGCAGATTTGAACAGGGAATTTAAAGAAAATACGCGCTGCGTATTTGGTGAGACCATATCCAATCCTTCCTTGGATGTGTTGGATATTGAAATGTTCGCTCGTTGCGCGCACGCACACGGTGTTCCCCTTATTGTGGACAATACCTTTGCAACGCCGGTAAATTGTCGGCCCATTGAGTTTGGTGCAGATATCGTGATGCACTCTACCACCAAGTATATGGACGGTCATGCTTGCGCGTTAGGTGGCGTTGTGGTGGATAGCGGTAACTTCAACTGGAACAACGGCAAATTCCCCATGCTGACGCAGCCGGATGAATCTTATCACGGTGTTATTTATACCGAGCACTTTGGGAAAGCAGCATACGGTGCGAAGATGAGAACCCATTTGATGCGGGATATCGGTGCCATGCAGAGCCCGCAAAATGCATTCTTACTGAATTTGGGTTTAGAGACACTTTTCCTTCGTATGGAGCGCCATTGCGCGAACGCGCAGGCGGTTGCGGAATTTATGGAATCTCAAATTGATGCGGGAAAAGTTTCTTGGGTCAATTACCCGGGACTTCAATCCAACAAAAATTATGAGCTTTCTAAGAAATATATGCCTCTGGGCAGTTGCGGCGTAGTATCTTTCGGTATTGCAGGGGGCAGAGCAGGAGCTGTTCGTTTTATGGAAGGCCTTAAATTGGCGGCGATTGTAACCCACGTGGCCGACGCAAGAACATGCGTGTTGCATCCTGCCAGTGCAACCCACCGCCAGATGACAGACAGCGAATTGGAAGCTTGCGGTGTAACGCCGGATTTGGTGCGTTTCTCTGTAGGCATTGAATATATCGGTGATATTTTGGATGATATTAAACGGGCCCTTGAGAATGTATAACGGAGGCGTTTGACTATGACAATCGGTATTATTGGCGCAGGCAATATGGGTGGGACGGTCTTAAGAGCGATTGCGGAGAAGACCGATTATCCGGTACTGGTGTATGATCAGGATCCGGGTAGAGCAGATGCGTATAAAGGGTTTGAACGTGTGCGCTTTGTTTCGAATGTGGCGTGTTGTGTTCAAGATGCTGAGCTGCTCTTCATTTGCGTAAAACCTATGCATATTGACACATTAATAAAAGAAATCAGTGATATCGGTTTGTCTTCGGATACGATTTTGGTTTCTATTGCGGCTGGTGTGAAAGTAGCACGTTTTACCGAGATCCTTGGCGAAGTTCCCATGGTACGTACCATGCCCAACTTACCGGCTATGGTAGGCGAGGGCTTTACCGGTATTTATTTCCATAATATGGAAGAAGCGTCCTTTGATGCACAAAAGAAGGAAATCCAGTGCTTGCTGGATTTGTTAGGCAAAACACGGGTTTACCCCACTGAACAGTTTATTGATAGGATGATTGCAGTTACTTCCAGTAGTCCTGCTTACGTTTGTTTGTTTATTGAGGCTATGGCAGACGGTGCTGTACGCCTTGGCTTTAGTCGTGAAGACGCCTATTTAATGGCGGAGCAGGCGGTGCTGGGTACTGCGAAATATTTACGGGACGGAAACGTACATCCCGCGGTTATGAAGGACCGGGTTTGTTCGCCTGCGGGCACAACCATTGAAGCGGTGGTGGCTTTAGAAGAAATGGGTCTTCGTAGCAGTGTATTGGAAGCTATGGAGAAATGTGACCGAATAACGAGAGGCTGATTCAGCTCGGGAGGCACTATGAAAGAAGTGGAAATTTATACAGACGGTGCATGTTCCGGTAACCCCGGTCCCGGCGGATACGGGGTCATCTTAAAGTTTGCGGATTTTGAGAAGGAAATTTCCGGTGGAGAACCTGAAACCACCAATAATCGTATGGAATTGATGGGACCCATTCAAGCACTGAAACTTCTGAAAGAGCCTTGTAAGGTTACGTTATATTCTGACAGCACTTACGTGGTGGATTCTTTTAACAAGGGCTGGATTTACGGCTGGGAGAAGAACGGTTGGAAACGGAAAGACGGACCGCTCAAGAACGTAGATTTAATACAGGAATTGCTGTCACTTTGCCGCATACACCAGGTGACTTGGGTGAAGGTAAAGGGACACGCCGATAATGAATATAACAATCGTTGCGATCGTTTGGCAGTAGCAGCCTCTCAAAGTTTCAAAACAGCGCCCTCTGTGATCGAACCGGAAGTTCGTGATATGGAATATGCAGGGGAACTTTATGAGAAAGTCCTGCATACTACGGAGAAATTCAGCGGTCGTGTATTCCGCGTAGAAGTATTAGACGTGGAACTACCGGACGGCCAGAAGAGTTCCCGCGAAGTGGTGCGTCATAACGGTGGTGCGGCCATCGTGGCATTGGATGAAGAAGGCTATATCTATATGGTGCGCCAGTACCGAATTGCAGCGGGGCAGGAAATGCTGGAAATTCCTGCAGGGAAATTGGAGCCAAATGAGGATCCGAAAGCGGCAGCCCTTCGTGAACTTACGGAAGAAACCGGCATGGTGGCAGAAGATTGCGATTTGCTGTTTTCTATGTATGCAACACCGGGCTATTGTGCAGAAAAATTGTACGTTTATTTCGTGCAAGGACTTACGGCATACCATCCCCACCGGGACGAAGGGGAATTCTTACATATCGTGCGTATGCCCTTTGCAGAAGCCATAGAGGCAGTGCTTCGGGGTGAATTCCAAGACGCCAAGACTATCAGCGGTATTTTGGCGGCGGCCAAGAGACTGGGCAAGTAATTGGTAAAATGGGAAGTCGGAGGCCAAGCGGTCTTAGG
>JAZRHX010000268.1:0-21101 GCA_045644985.1 Clostridia bacterium
ATCTGGTACAAAAGATGCAGGTGGCAAGATCGCTGATGCCGCAAAGCACCATAAAGATCCCTACGACTAAAATTAGCGTTGTGGCAGCTTGGAAAGGATCCAGCAGAATCACAGTTCCCAGAACAACGTTCACAATTGCCAACAGCATGGGGAGTATCCAACGCTTTGCAATCTTAGCCCGCAACAAATCAAACGCGATTTGCAATTTTGCGGCACCGTCATAGAGGATCGCTACAGCCAACAAAATATATAAAAGTTTTGTAAATCCCTCCGGTTTAAAGAAAATCGCGCCGCCCAGTACCAACAGCAACATTCCCGCGGAGAGACCGCCGGAGAACGAGGGACTTCCGGTAAAATAGCCCACTACATTGACAACGCCCACAGCAAAAATAAAAATAGCCACGGCTTTCAATAAAGTTGTAGGCAGAATGTCATTCATAATGATAAAAAATACGCCCAATGCAATATAGCAAAGCGCTGTAATAATGGTTTGTCGCTTCAGGGATTTCATAATTGTTTGCGGGGAAATTTGCATAAGATAACCTCCTTTGTATCATTACTAGAATTGTATCACAAAAGCAGCCAAAGGGCAATAATGGAAGGAAAATCTGCAAAATTTTTACTAAAAATTGAAAAAAATTACGTTTTTTTGAAATTTTAGGCAAGAAAACATTGCTTTTCAAATTTTACTATGATACAATGACAATGTCTTTTACCAATATTTATATATACGGAGGATGATTTTCATGAATAAGACAGAACTTGTAAAGGCTATTGCTGCAGATGCAGGACTTACTAACAAAGATGCGGAGAAGGCACTTTCTGCAACGATCGCTGCTATCACCAAGGCTCTTGCTGCAGGGGATAAGGTAAGCGTACTTGGCTTCGGTACATTCGAAGTTAGAGCACGTGGCGCTCGTACAGGTCTCAACCCTCGTACAGGCGAGAAGCTTGAGATTGCTGCTACCAAGGTTCCTGCTTTCAAGGCTGGTCAAGCTTTGAAGGATGCTGTTGCGAAGTAAGCAATTTATTCTGAAGAAAAAAGAAAGAGGCTGTCTCGGAACTACGGTAAGGCGTAGAGAAGAGGGAGCCTCTTTACTTATAGTTTAAACGTATTTTATGTTTTTCTATCCGCAGCTCATAATTTCTCAAACTCTTCTACGTTGAGCACGAAGAAAGTAGCACCACCTACCGTTACTTCATCTGCTACGCCGTCTTTCTCTAACCCCTTACCAAAAGAAGCGGAAGAGGGTACCAGCTGTTTGTGCGTGGAACTGTACTTTTTCAAAATCTCTTTGACGCGTTCCACCTTTTCGTCATTTGTTCCAATCAATAGCGTCGTATTTCCTACCATTAGAAAACCACCAGTGGTAGATAATTTTGTCACAAAGAAACCGTCTTGTGTCAAAGCGGAAGAAACAATGGCACTATCGTCGTTGTTTACAATGGCTAAAATAATTTTCATTTGAGTAGTCCTCCCTATATATTTATTATAATTCTTTATTTAATAAAGCTCTGCTGTATTTTGGAAGCAATGTGTAATTGGGTATTTCATATCGGTTATCTGCTGAATCTCGTATTAAAACACGACCGTCATAGAGCATTTTTATGTCGCTGTGCCGATTTTGAATTTCAAAAGTATGCGCACCTTGGTCTGTTTGCACACGCCAGCGTAGCTGTCCGTGCTTCTCGCTGATTTCCAGAATCTCTGTAATTTTAGGAATTCTATAGTATTCTTGCAGACAATTTTCTATCGCTTCTCTGGACTCAGGCATCAAGGTTTCCGGATTTCGAATAATGGCAACTTCCTTTCCGTCTTTATCCAGTAGGGTGATATATCGCCCCATACCACTTATGGGGAACAAGCGACGCGGTTCCAAATTTTCTAATTTTCGTCCATCGTAGTATTCCATATCCACGGAATATAAATCTTTTTGGGTAAAACGGACTTGATCTCCTTCTACATATTCGCGAGCCATACAAATTTCCTCTTTTCTCATTCGAAATGTTCCGCTTCCTTGGATTGGCGGATTTTCTCAGACATCGACTGAATTTCTACTAATTTGTAATATTTTCCCTTTAAAGCCATTAATTCTTCGTGGGAACCATTCTCAATAATTCTTCCCTGATCTACCACAATAATTTTATTTGCTTTGCGCAGGGTGGAAAGTCGGTGCGCAATCATTAAAGTGGTACGTCCTTTGATTAAATGCTCGATCGCATCTTGAATTAAGTTTTCTGTTTCTGAATCCACGGAAGCGGTCGCTTCGTCAAAAATCAACATACAGGGATTCTTCAGCACTGCTCGGGCAATGGAAATACGTTGCCTTTCGCCTCCGGAAAGACCAACGCCTCGCTCTCCCAGCATAGAGTCGTAGCCATCCGGTTGCCGTGCAATAAACTCATGTGCATTGGCGATATCTGCGGCATTAATAACGGCTTCTACCGGCAGATTTGGATTCCCATAGGCAATGTTATTGTAAATCGTATCGCTGAACATCATGGGCTCTTGCTGTACATACCCAATCTTAGAACGGTAATACTCTAAACTGATTTCTTTAATATTGTGACCGTCTATCAAAATCTCGCCTTCGTAGTGATCGTAGAATCGCATTAACAGATTAATTAAGGTGGACTTTCCTGAACCGGTAGTTCCCACTATCCCCACAATATCGCCCGGTTCAATAACGAGATTAATATCACTTAACGTCTTCTTTGTCCGGTCGAAGGAGAAATTTACATTCCGAAATTCAATCTTACCCATTATGGGCGGGCAATTTTCCCGGTAGAAATCTGCTTCCGGTTCTGCATCCAGAATATCAAAAATCCGCTCTGCGGCAGACAACGCTTGATTGTAAGCATCAGAAAGATTCGCAAAGAAATTGACCGGGCCGTAGAAGTATCCTGCATAGGATAAGAATGATACCAGCAAACCGGCGGTTACGCCGTGATAATCTAATACCGTCCATCTTCCGCCGATTGCCCAAAGGAGTAAGGTCCCGCAGCAAATAAAGAAATGAACAATCATAGGATATGCTGTAACCACTTTGGAAGATTGCATTTCTATTTTCAGCCATTCTCTATTATGCCGTTCAAATCGGTCTACGGTACGTTTCTCACCGGCAAAGGATTTCACTACTTTGATGCAGGGGATGGTATCCGTAAGCACAGAAGTGACACTTGCCCAGCGCCGCCAAATTCTTCGGTAAAATGGGAATATTTTACGCCTAAAAATACGCGAACCAATGACAATAAATGGGCAGGGAAGCAGAGAAATCAACGTTAATTTCCAGTGCATCGTGAACATAAGTGCAATGAGACCTATCATTAGTACCAGTTGGGCAACTGCCTCCTGGGTTACACGTAACATAAACGCCTGAATGGTTGCCGTGTCGCCGGAAATACGGTTAATAACGGAACCTGTGGATGTTTTATCATAGAATTGCATGGGTAAATATTGTGCTTTCTTGTACACGTCATTTCGAAGATGTTCTACAATTTTGTCTCCGCTAATTCGAAGCAAATAATTTCGGTACGCGCCAACGACGGAGCTTACAATATAAGCGCTGAACAGAATAGCGACAATGAAAGTCAGCATTTGCAAATCCTGCTTTGGGAATACTTCGTCCACCAATTTTTGTGTAAGAAATGGGGGCAACAAGGCGGCTGCGGTCGTAAAGAAAGACAGAAACAAGCAGAAAATCAACATCTTAATCTGTGGTTTCAAATACGTATATAGTTTGGCAAACAATTTTTTCTTGGATTGACAATGAATGCAGGCGGCGCCGGGTCTGAGTAACAATCGTCCGCATTTGGGGCAAACATTCATAACTTTCTCGTAAGCGCCCTGTACTATCTTCCATTGTTCGTCAAAATTGTCTCCATTGTGTACGCTCTCAATGAAAGTAACTGCCGTGTCGCATAGTGCGGCCACACTGTATGTAAAACGAAAAATTGAATGAATTTTGCCGCCTACTTTAATCCTTAGCAGAGCGTTGCCATACATCCTTTTTACAAAAGCTTGCTCGATTTGGGAAATCTCATAAGTTGTTACATGGATTTCTTTAGATTCCTCTAGCACAAAAACCTGCGTCTTGCTGACTGCTAGTATGGTGTTTGCGTAGGCACTGTCTAAAGACAAGTCTCCTGCGATGGCAAACAGAATAGGATCTTGTTTCTGTGAAAGTGCATCCAGTTTTTTCTCTAATATCTCTGACAAATGTCGGTTCGTCAAAATCTTCTTTTCTTCCATACTGCACACCCCGCATCGGAGTATTTTAAATAAGTTGTGTGTATTATAACGAAACTGTAGGTTTTGTCAATATGTTTTTGCCCGTCTTGCCGAGTAATCTTAATTTTGTTATAATTCCCACGATATAACGGAGAGGAGCTGCGCGCAATCATGTTAAGTAAAGCGTACCATTTTATAGAAGCAAAACCTGTATGGGCAAAAGGACGGAATCGAGAGATTAATGTTAATTTACTTTTTACCGGGACACTGCCTCTGCTTCCTCGCGCCACCTTGGCGATTACCGCCGCTTGCTCTTACGTGGCCTTTATAAACGGTGAATTTTTGTGTGCCGGACCTGCACGCGCCGCCCACGGTTTCTTTCGGGTGGATGAAATTGCTTTAGACGGCAAATTGACAAATGCCGAGAACGTATTGGAAATTAAGAGTGTAGGCTCTTACTTAGATTCGTATTTAACACTGTGCCAGCCATCTTTTGTATGCGGTGAAGTGACGGCGCAAGGAAAAGTAATTCTTCGAACCGGTGTTTCCGGGGAGAACATTTTCCGTTGCACTTCTATTGCGGAACGTCTTCAAAAGGTACAGCGATTCTCGATTCAAAGAGTGCTGGCGGAAGTGTATGATTACAGCCGAACGGAACGACCCGTCGTGGCTTTGGAGGAGGGATCTGCCGTTCAATTTATTACCCGGAACATTCCTCTGCCTGATTTCTCCGCAATTCCGGCTAAGGCGATTTTGGCAAAGGGTCAAGTTATTCCTACGGATAAACAACCTACCTATATGGATTTGGTAGCCAATTTGGGTCCTGAGTGGAAAGCCTACGACGTTTCCGAACTGGAGGCGTGTTCCGTATGGGAGGCCCAGAAATTGGAGTTTCGCCCCGCGAGTACAGAGCGGCAACCTTATACCGGTGCGCCGGTGTATTTCCCGGGAAATGCATACGTTTTATTCGATATGGGCAGAGAGATTACCGGCATGATTGGATTTACGGTACAATGCAGTGAACCCACTACGCTTTATGCGCTGTTTGATGAAATTCTGCAGGACGACCCGGCGAATCCCGTGAATTACGTTCGCATGGCAACCACAGCGGTAGTCCGGTGGTACCTTCCGGCGGGGACCTACACACTTTTATCTTACGAACCTTATTCTTTCCGCTACTTGCAACTTTGCAGTATAGGCGAAAGTTGCACTGTTAAAGACCTTCACGTGCGCAATTATTCTTTCCAAGTCATTGGAAGAAAAAAATTTGAAGATGCTGAATTGCAGAAGATTTATGATGCGGCGATTGAAACCTTTCGACAGAATGTAGTCGATATCTATATGGACTGTCCTTCAAGAGAACGGGCGGGATGGCTTTGTGACAGTTTCTTTACATCCCGGGTGGAACGGGTACTTACGGGGAAATCGGAAATTGAGCGGAATTTCTTGGAGAATTTCTTACTCCCGGAACAATTTGCCAATTTGCCGGAGGGTATGTTGCCTATGTGTTATCCCGCCGATTTCAGAAACGGTACGTTTATTCCAAACTGGGCCATGTGGTACGTGCTGGAATTGGAAGAGTATTTAAATCGTACAGGGGATCGGGAACTAATCGACCAAGCAAAAGACCGAATGTACGCGCTTTTGAAGTATTTTAAAGGATTTGAGAATGAATACGGTTTGCTGGAGCGGCTGGAGAGTTGGGTTTTTGTAGAATGGTCCAAAGCGAATGAATTGGTACAGGACGTGAATTTCCCGTCGAACTTCTTGTATGCGGCGATGAAGAAAACCCTTGGCAGATTATATCGTGATGAAGCGTTGCTGGCAGAAGGGGAGATGCTTTTGCAAACTGCGGCAAAATGGTCTTTGTCTGGCGGAAGCGTGTTCTTCTGCGACAATGCCGTTCGGAAAAACGGCCATTTAGTGCTTTCGGGATCCTGTACGGAAGTGTGTCAGTATTATGCTTTTTACTTTGGGGCCGCTACTCCGGAGGCGAATGGGGCGCTAATGCGCATCTTAATGAAAGATTTCGGTCCTCAACGAAAAGAAACGAAGTTATGGCCGGAAATTTATTTTGCTAATGCTTTTATCGGAAATTATTTACGTTTAGATTTGTTGCAACGGTGGGGAATGAAGGAACGGTTGTTGGAGGAAATTAAAGGGTATTTCGCCTTTATGGCAGAACGTACCGGGACGCTGTGGGAGAACGACACGCCTACGGCAAGCTGTAACCACGGCTTTGCATCCCACGTAATTTGTTGGCTTACGGAGGCGCAGAAATGTTAGAATTATTTTGGACATTTTTCAAAATCGGGCTCTTTACATTTGGCGGCGGATATGCCATGATCGCCCAGGTTCGGGAAACCGTTGTAGAGAAAAAGCGATGGATGACGGATGATGAATTGGTTCAAATGTTGGCTATCGCGGAATCTACGCCGGGTCCAATTGCAATCAATATGGCTACGTATGTGGGGTATAAGCGCAAAGGCGTCCTTGGAAGTGCTTTGTCGACTGCGGGCGTTGTATTGCCGTCTCTGGTGATTATTTACGCGATCTCTTTATTCTTGGATGCCTTTATGAAATTCCGCCTTGTGGCGTGGGCTTTTACAGGCATTAAATGTGCCGTAGCGTTTTTAATTCTGCGGGCAGGATACGGATTGCTCAAGAAGCTTCCACGAAAAGCTCTTCCCATCAGTATGTTTATTGTGGTGATGGGGATTATGCTGGCTTTGGAGTTATTCTCCCTAACCTTTAGTTCCGTGTTCCTGATTTTGGTGGGCGGTTTGATCGGCATTGTGGTGTACGGCGTATTGGGCGCTAAGAGGGGAGCGGTAGAATGATTTATTTAACCCTCTTTTTGGAATTCTTTAAAATGGGTCTCTTTACCTTCGGCGGCGGTTACGCCATGATTCCCTTGATTGAGGAAACGGTACTGAAATACGAATGGCTTACAGAAGCCCGTTTCTCCGAAATGCTGGGTGTGTGTGAGTCAACGCCGGGTCCTGTGGCAATTAATATGGCCACATATATCGGTTCGGTACAAGGGGGATTTTTAGGAAGTTTAATTGCGACGCTTGGCGTGGTACTTCCCTCGTTTATCATTATCTTATTAATTGCGGCAATTTTAAAGAATTTTACAAACCACCCCATTTTTAAAGGCTTTGTTCGGGGCGTGCAACCTGTAGTCATCGGCTTGATCTTGTCCACCGGTGTGATCCTTTTTGCCAAAGCCTTGGGTTACGTTCGCTTGACTGAATTTAATCCGGATTGGATTTCCGTGATTATATTTGCACTGCTGATTGGTATTTATTGGCTCGCTTTACAAGTCTTTCATAAAAAGCTGTCGGCAATTCAGCTGATTTTGATTTCCGCGGGTCTTGGTTTGGGTGTTTGCGGAATGCAGGCGCTGATTCTATAAGTTTACTATCGACCCTTTCCTTGTCATACTTTGGGACAATCCGGCATACTTTTTGAAACAGGCAGTATTTACCGACAGCCTGATTTTTCTAAACAGGGAGTGTGCAGGATGGACGGACTCAGTTCCCAAGAGGCGGCTCGGCGATTCGCAAAGTACGGGAAGAACACCATTACCCGCAGCAAGAAGCGGTCACCGATTCTTTTGTTTTTCAGACAATTTGCAGATATTATGACGCTCATCTTGATGGCATGTACCGGTGTTTCTGTTTTCATGGGGGATGAAATTGAAGCCTTCGTGATGATAGGAATCGTGGTGGCAAATGCTATTTTGGGCTTTGTGCAAGAATTTCGTACAGAGAAAACCATTGAAGCGTTAGCCACAATGACCGCCTTGAAAGCTCACGTTATTCGAGACGGTAAACAACAGGAAATTCTCGCCTCCCGTATAGTCCCGGGGGATATTGCGGTGATCAAAGCCGGGGATATTCTGCCTGCTGACGGTATCTTGCTTAAATCCGCAGATTTCCACGTGGATGAATCTATGTTAACCGGGGAATCCGAACCTGTGGCCAAAGACCAAGGCGTGGTGTACGGTGGTACGCAAGTGGTGGGCGGTAACGGTATGGTTGAGATTACTGCTACCGGTATGGATACGGAAATGGGTAAGATTTCTTCTCTTTTGTCACAAGTATCGGAAGAGACCACGCCCCTTCAAAAACGTCTTGCAAAACTGGGAAAATACATCGTGTTTGCATGCCTTGCCGTGTGCTTTATTGTAACCAGTGCCGGAATTTTAAAAGGGGAACCGGTATTGGATATGCTACTTGCGGGAATTTCCTTAGCGGTGGCAGCCGTGCCGGAAGGTTTGACTGCAATTGTTACGATTTCCCTTGCCTTGGGCGTTCAAAGACTTTGTAAGCATAATGCGTTGGTTCGAAGACTTAGCGCAGTAGAAACTTTAGGCGGTACGACCGTGATTTGTTCAGACAAAACAGGTACATTAACTCAAAATAAAATGACGCTGAGAAAAGTGGTGTTGCCCAGTGAAATTTTTACCGGGAATAGCGCGGGGGAGGCCGCACGTTTAGTACTTATAAGTACTATGTGTAACAACGAAAGCGACGCTACAGAGAGGGCTTTGATGAAGAGCGGAGAATTTCTGCGCGTTTCGCAAAATCCTTCGTGTACCCGGATTTATGAGTTTCCTTTTGAGTCCAATCGAAAGTGTATGTCAGTTGCTGTTCGGACCGTTTCCGGAGAGGCACTGTTGTTGTTAAAAGGTGGCGCGGATATTGTAGTGAGAAAATGCGCAGAAGATCCGGGGAAAATGCGTAAAATGTCTCTTTGTTACAGTCGGATGGCTGGTGAAGCTCTTCGCGTCATTGGTTGCGCTTGGCGCCCCTTGACCGGTACGGAGGTTCGCCAGTTGCAAAGTGCGGAGCCGGGCATGCTGAAGCCGGAATTATTTGAACGGGATTTGCAATTTGCCGGTTTTTGCGGTCTTGCAGATCCGCCCAGACCTGAAGCAAAAGAAGCGATTCAAATGTGTAAAACGGCAGGTATTCGCACGGTTATGATTACAGGAGACCACAAAAACACCGCGTCTGCCATTGCAGGCGAATTGGGACTTCCCGGAAAAGGTCGCCATATTCTTACCGGAGACGAAATTGAAGGGATGGATGATGAAACTCTCTCAGAAACAGTAGAGCAGGTTTCTGTTTTTGCCCGTGTCCGACCCATCCATAAGTTGCGCATCGTGCGGGCATTTAAACGTAAGGGGCACGTGGTGGCTATGACCGGTGACGGTGTCAATGATGCACCCGCTGTGAAAGAGGCGGATATTGGTATTTGTATGGGCGGTACCGGTAGCGATGTTACCCGTGAGGCAGCGGCGATGGTACTTGTGGACGACCGATTTGTTACCATTGCAGAAGCTGTTCGTCAGGGAAGAGCGATTTTTGATAATATTCGGAAATTTATTCGATATATGTTAGCTTGCAACCTAGGGGAAGTCATTACCATGTTTATCGGTGTGTTGGCAGGACTCCCTTTGCCCCTTTATCCAATTCAAATTCTTTGGGTTAATTTAGTCACTGACGGTCTTCCCGGTATTGCGCTGGGGTTAGATCCACCGGATGCGGACGTCATGAAAAGAGCACCGATTCGTCCTGAAGCCGGCTTATTTACAAAGCAGTTAGTCTTTCAAATTATTTTCAGGGGCATTCTCACAGGACTCTGTACACTGGGCGCCTTTGTCAGTGTGCTGTTTGTCTCCGGTAGTGAGGAATGTGGGCGTACTGCGGCGTTTCTTACACTGGTGCTGATTCAATTGGTGCATGCCTTTGAGTGTCGCTCTACTACAAAATCTTTGTTTGAAACAGACTTGCGGGAAAATAGCCTGCTCGTAATTTCGGTAGGCATCTCTTTATTAATGATGGCGGGCGTTATTTACGTGCCTGCTTTGCAGGTAGTGTTCCGCACCGTACCCCTGACGTTATCCCATCTGCCCATTGTCTTAGGCTTTACCTTGATTGGACCTTTAGCAGGTGCTGTTTGTCTCAGTTTTCAGGGAAAATCTGTGTCCTAAAACGGTGGAATTTACCAGCGCCAAAACTATTCACTTTTCAAATTGTGTATGTTATCCTTGTACTCGTCTGCAGACAGATTAAACAAGTTGGAGGAGTGAGGAAGAACATGAAACGAAAATGGAAGATTCTGATGGGATGCATCGTAATATGCAGTTTGACGGTTTTGACAGTACCTCGTGTTCATGGCATGGAGCGATCATCTGCAGCAGGCGTGATAACAACACAAAGCACGGGATTAAATGTGCGAGAAACAGCATCCAATACCGGTAGGCGACTTGCGGTACTTCCCAAGGGGTCTTACGTGACCCTTTTGGAAAGACAAGGGGATTGGTGGTACGTGGAGTATGCGAAAGGGAAATATGGATATTGCTCTGCAGACTATATTACACAATCATCCGGTATTGTATCCGGAACGGTGTATACACAACAAACCGGTCTGAACGTACGAAAAGGACCGAGCACCCAATACGGCATCAGCGGTGTTTTGGCGAAAGGGACCGATTTTGTGATTTTGGAACAAATAGGGAATTGGTGTAAGATTCTGTATAGTGGGAATAAGATTGGCTACGTAAGCAGTACTTATGTAAAAAAATATGGGACACCCTACGTTCAAATTACGTTACCCGTACCTTCGTATAAGCAAACGGATAGCCGTTGGAGTTGGTATCCGTTAGGTACGGAAGGCGGAACCATTCGAACTATTGGGTGCGTCGTAACAGGGGTATCTATGATGGAATCCTATCGGAAAGACACGATTATTACGCCGAACATTATGGCATCAAAACTGACTTTCACATCCGGCGGTGCACTGTACTGGCCTTCGGATTATCAGCTGGATTATGCGACCACAAAGGCGAATTGTTTAGAGAAAATTTATGGGATTCTTCAGTCCGGTCGTCCTGTTTTGGTAGGCGGTAAGACCTATGGGGGAAGTTATCACTGGATTGTGGTTACAGGATACACCGGTTACGGAAGCGTACTGGCTGAAAAGGATTTTATGATCAACGATCCGGGTTCCGCCCGTCGAACAACACTGGAAGATTTTTTTGAAAATTGTTCTGTGGTCAACAGGTTAGCTTATTATAAACTGTAATTCATGAAAATGTCTTGCGACAAGAGACTGTTCTCGGCAGCAATTGCGGTTTGAGGCAGTCTCTTTTGTGAATAAATTTTGACAGAGTTATTTTTCTATGATACAATTTATCCGTTTAAGGACATTGTGATAAGTGGCTTTGTATATAAAAATAAGGATTGCGAGATGAGTTGTTTGTTCTCTAAATCAAAATTGAAGAAGATTGTTTTGTTAGCAGCCGATGTGATGGGATTATTGTGTAGTTACATATTCGGTATGTTTTTGATTAATCGAACGGATTATTCGTGGGTGATATTTGAACCGAAGAATTTAACTTTCTTGTTCATCGGGATCTGCGCCTATTTGATATGTTTTGTGTTATTGGACATGTATACGATTATGCTCAGACGGATTTGTTTCGAGGATATGTTTAAGTGTGTACTTGCTAATATGGGTGCGGCTGCTATTTTACTGGTAGCAGACGGTGTGCTCCGCTTTGTATGGCGCTGGAGTTTCTCTTTCCGTGTTTTGCTGTTAATGATCGCTTTGGAGTTTGTTTGTACCGTGGCGGTTCGTGCTATTCCCAGAACGTATGCTATGTTTGGCGAAATCCGACAGGCGCGCCACTACGGGAAAGACAAGAAGCGTATCATTATTTATGGCGCAGGCAATGCGGGTATTTCTCTAATGAACGATTTGTCCAGAAATCCCCAACGCGGTTACGAAATTGTAGGTTTTTTGGACGATGATCCCGCCAAGATTGGGGGCAAGATTAACAATATTCGCATTTATTCCCCGAAACCGGAGTCTATACAAGAAGTGGCGCATCGATTGAAGGCGGATACTATTATTGTCGCCATTCCTTCTGCGTCCAATGAAACCAGAAGTGAAGCAATTCTTCGTTGTAAAGCTACCAAATGTGCGATTAAGACGTTGCCGGCACTTTACGATATGGTTGTCTCTGACGAGGTTTCCTTCCGTCAGGTGCGGGACGTGGATATCAACGATATTTTACAGCGCAATGAGAACCGTCTCGATATTGACAAGGTGAGTGCTTACTTGAAGGGTGAATCTGTGCTGGTGACCGGCGCAGGAGGTTCTATCGGTTCGGAAATTTGCAGACAGATTCTTCGTTTCAAACCACGGAAACTGATTTTGTTTGATATTTATGAGAACAATGTTTACGATTTGGTGAACGATCTGAAACGTGAATACAATACAGAGCTTCCCTTGGAAACTTATATTGGTTCTGTTCGGGATTATGCACGGCTCGATACTATTTTCTCCAGAGAGAAACCCAACGTCGTTTTCCATGCTGCAGCCCATAAACATGTTCCGCTTATGGAAGACAGTCCGGGAGAAGCGGTGAAGAACAATGTATTCGGTACGTATAACGTGGTTCGCGCATGCGATGTTCATCAGGTTAAGACGTTTGTATTAATTTCTACGGATAAAGCCGTGAACCCTACCAACGTTATGGGTACGACAAAACGTATGGCGGAGATGATTGTACAGTCTTTTGCGAAGCGCAGCCAAACGAAATACGTTGCGGTTCGTTTCGGTAACGTGCTTGGCAGCAATGGAAGCGTGGTACCGCTATTTAAGAAGCAAATTGCTCAAATGGGACCGGTTACGGTAACAGATCCGGAGGTCACCCGATTCTTCATGACGATTCCGGAAGCTTCTCGTTTGGTGATTCAAGCAGGTGCCATGGCAAAGGGTGGAGAAATTTTTATTCTGGATATGGGCAAACCGGTCAAGATAGCAGACCTGGCTCGAAATATGATTCGCCTGTCCGGTTATACTCCTGACGTGGATATTAAGATTGAATATGTGGGCTTGCGACCCGGGGAGAAGCTTTATGAAGAATTGCTTCAAACGGTGGAGGAAACCACAAAGTCAGAACACGACGGCATTTTAATTGCCCAACCGTTTAATCTTGAATGGGAGCAAGTGGAGCATATGTTGCAGGATTTTGGTACTGTGCTGAACGGAAATGATGATGCGTTAGTCATAGAGCGTCTTAAACAATATGTGCCAACCTATCATCCGGAAGAAAGCCGGGCGAAGAAGGAGTATTGCTGATTTTGCTTATTTGTTTGCGAAATGTTCATATACCTCCCACGGGTTTGACACGGTTTGTTTATAATATGTACCTTACGCATAGTCTGCGTTGAATACTTTGGAGGTATTTGTATGATTGAAATTGACAACCTTACAAAGCGGTATGGTCAGATTAAGGCACTGGACGGTGTCTCTTTTCGTGTAAAGAAAGGGGAGATCCTGGGTTTTTTGGGACCTAACGGTGCAGGTAAATCTACCACCATGAATATTCTTACGGGATATATTCCGTATACGGAGGGCTCCGTCAAAGTAGGTGGATATGAAATTCTGGAAAGTCCGGAAGCGGTGAAGCGTCAGATTGGATATTTGCCGGAGTTGCCGCCTCTTTACCAGGATATGACGGTGTTGGAATATTTAAACTTTATTTGTGATTTGAAGAGCGTTTCTCACAGAGAGCGGAAAGCACAGCTAGATGATATTTTGTATATGGTTAAGATTGGTGATATTCGTAAACGCTTGATTCGAAACCTTTCTAAAGGTTATAAGCAGCGCGTGGGCGTTGCCCAAGCGCTGGTGGGGAATCCGCCGATCTTAATTTTGGACGAGCCCACCGTTGGTTTGGATCCTGGGCAGATTATCGAAATTCGCAAATTGATTAGTGCCCTTCGCCATGATCATACGATTATCTTAAGTACACACATTTTGTCTGAGGTCAGTGCGGTTTGCAGCTCTGTGGTCATTATTAATCAAGGAAAGATTGCTGCCAGCGGAAGTGTATCCGACTTCTCTGCCACAGAGGGTTCTGTGCGGAAATTTATGATTCACGTTGTAGGAGATAAACCTTCTGTGCACAAAGTTATCTCTTCTGTGCCGGGTATTCGTAAGGTTGATTTTATTCGAATGGACAAAGATGCCTCCGTTTTTCTGGTAGAATCCGGACAGGATATGGATGTTCGTCGTCCGTTGTTTAATGAACTTAGCCATGCTTCTATGCCGATTTTAGAGCTTCGCCCTGTAGGTAGAACTTTGGAAGAAATCTTTATTGATATTGTCAGTAAAGATAAGAGCGCCGCGGATGCGTGAAAGGACGGATGTAAATTATGTGGACAATTTATAAAAGAGAAATGAGCTCATATTTCCGTTCTCCCGTAGCGTACTGTATTATGGGATTCTTTATGGTACTTGTGGGGATGTTCTTTTGGGTACGAAATTTGATATACGGATCCATTTATTTTTCTGACGTACTGTCCAGTATGGTAACCTATCTTACGTTCTTTGCACCGCTCATTACCATGCGGCTTTTGGCGGATGAGAAGAAGAACGGGACGGAAGTACTTTTGCGTACGTCGCCGGTGCCTATTCGGAAGATTGTAATCGGAAAGTACTTGTCTGCCCTTACTTTATATTTGATTATGGTGGGTATTACGTTGATCTATCCCTTGATTATTACCTTTTTGGTAGATGGCGGTACGCCCCTGGGAAAGAATTTCAGCGGTTACGTGGCTTTTGTTTTATTGGGTGCTTGCTACTTGGCAATCAGCTTGTTTGTATCATCTTTCACTGAGAACCAAGTGGTTGCCGCGGTTTCCGGCATTGTTGTGTTATTGGTGTTCTACTTTATGCAATCCATCGGTGCTACATTGGGTGGCACATTTGGCGCAGTACTTCAATGGCTTTCTCCTTTAAACCGTTATTCGGATTTCGCCATGGGTGGCTTTAATTTGGCTTCGTTATTCTTCTATATTTCATTTACCGCAGTCGGTGTCTTTCTTACGGTCATGAATGTAGAGCGTAAGCGTTGGAACTGATAGGAGGAACTGTGGCATGAAGAATCAAGATAAGAAAGACAAGAAAATATTCTCCGCCCGTGTTCGCCGGGATTTCCGCTACGGAACCAATGCGATTGTATTGGTTGCTGCGGTGTTGGTTGTTTTTGTAGTTGCGAATTTAATTTTAGAGAGTTTCGGAACGCCGTTAACTTTAGATTTGACAAAAGAAAAACTCTATTCCATCGGAGAGGTTACAGATAAGAATTTAGAAATGCTGGATCAGGACGTAGAGATAATTGCGCTTTATGACCGTGTCAAAGGTGAATCTGACGCCAACCGTGCCGAAGTGATTAAAGTGCTGGATTTGTATGCAGAATATGATCACATCAAAATTTCTTATAAAGATCCGGACAGCAATCCGGGCCTTATTCGGGATAAGGTGGGAGAGACCGATGCGACGTCCTATTCCGAGGGCGACTATATTGTAAAATGTGGCGATAAGACCCGACGTATTGCAGAGGCCGATATGTTTGTATATGAGACTGTAAGTTACTTCTATCGTCAAAAAACCGCGATTCAGGTAGAACAAAAATTAACCTCTGCCATATTATTTGTTACTTCTAACGAATATCCGGTTATTTATTGCACAACCGGTTTGGGTGAGGAAAGTCGAAGCGACTTTAACAATCTTTTCAACCGTATTGAAACCCTTGGTTGTGATGTACGGGATTTGGATATTACTGAAATTACAGAAATGCCCAAAGATGCGTCTATTTTGATTTTCTTAAGTCCGAAATTGGACTTGACGGATTTGGCGCGAAACATGATTGAGCAATGGATTGTGCAGGATGGAGGTCAGATTATATTCTGTGCAGACTATGATGAACGAGGCGTTCAGTTCACGAATTTTAACCGCATTTTGAAAGATCAGTTTGGTTTATCTATCAATTATGATGCGCTTTCTGATGAGGAGAAGAAGCTGCCTATTGCGGACAATGCAAACTTTTTCACCGGACAATCTGTTTCTAAGGGACCTATGGAAACCCAGAACCAAGTGCTTATGGCGCTGATTGCTCCTCGCAGTGTCAGTGTTTATCAACAGGATTCAGCAGTTACGTATATTGAGAATTATAGTGTTATCCAAACAGGTGAGAATGCCAAGTCTACCAATGTACTAGATACCTCTACAAAGACAGGTGTGCATACGGTAGTGGGGGCTGCCACCAACACAAAATATCTGAAGCAAATTCGGGGTGCGGTATTTGGCTTTACTTCCGGCTTGAATGATACGTACTATAAACAATATGGACTTTTGGTGCACAATGCCATCAGTACGTTCGGAAAGACGGTTCAATGGATGTTGGGGGATTATGCTGAGAATGAGGGCAATATGATTCAAGCCAAAACCTATGATGCTACAATGGTTGTGGTGGATAAGAGTCAAAGTAATATGTTAGCGATTGTTTCTATGCTGGTGGTACCGGTGTTGCTGATTGGCTGCGGTGTTGTTGTATGGTTGAGAAGGAGACACCTGTAATATGAAACAGTATAAGACCACCATTATTGCAATTATTCTGATTGTTGTAGCGATTGGCGGATATTTCCTGGTCAAGAATCTTGGCGTGGGAGATCCGGCGGAACCCACAGACGATCTTACGGGAGCAACGTCGTACATCTTTCCGTTTGGGGAGAATGCCGAAACCAAGTCTCAGATTGCCAAATTGGAGTGTATTGCGGAGGACCATATTATTTTAGAAAAACGATCCGGTGAATGGGTTTGTACCACGTCCCCGGATTTAGAAGTGGTAGTAAACAACGTGGAAGTAATAATTAACAAATTATACACCGGGGGTGCACTTGTGTACGAGGGCGCTGTTACACCGGAAATTTGTGAAGATTTTGGACTTACAGGGGAGCGGAAGTTTTCTGTTTCCATGGAGGATGGGACATCCTACGTCATTGTGTTTGGTGGTTGGAATACAAGCGGCAGCGCCGGCTATGTTTGGCTTGAAGGAACTGAGAGAATTCTGTTATATGCAAAGAATTTCTGCGAAGGGCTGTTATTTAATAAAGCGGATTTAATCTCCCGTAAAGTGTTTAACTTCACGGATTCAGGGCAAATTACAAGTATTTCCGTGTATAAAGACGGCGTTAAGCATATACAACTTTCTGCAATTTTAAGCGGTAATGTGGGTGAAGGTCGGACTTGGGAGATGCATTATCCGATATCACGGGCGGGAAATGATACGCATATTGAGTCGTTCCTTTCGGTCCTGCAAGCCGTATCCATAGAAGATATTGCTGCATCTGCGTGTACGGATTTAAGTCTTTACGGATTGGAAGATGCGGGTTATAGTGTGACTTTGACCTCTCCGCAGCAAACCATATCCATTCAAATAGGGGATAAGACGAAGGATGGAACTGGGTACTATTTTACCATTGGTGGTGGAAACGACGTGTACATTGTTGCTGCGGATTCCATCAATTTCCTGGATGCAGATCCTCTTTTGTATATGGACCAAGTTGTGTATTTAGTGATGTACACAAACCTTTCCCAGGTACAACTTACAATGAATCAAAAAACGCATATTATGGGTTTTGAATTGGATGATAAGAACGAAACGTTCTATTTTGACGGACATTGTGTTTCGGATCCTACTTCAGATTACGAGAAAGAGTTCAAAAATCTACTCACTTCATTTTATTTCTTGGAAATGACAGGTCTTGAACTAGATGGAGCACCGGAAGTTCCCGGTGAGATTCTTTGCCAAATTCGTTATGTTTTGGCAGATGGTGCCGTAAATACGGTTACGTGTACGGTTCGAGATGAAACCACCATGTACTATTATGTAAATGACCAGTATATTGGCGGCTACGGGCCCAGATATTTACTGACTTCCGATGCCCAGAATTACGGCATACAGGGATGCCTGGAAGCGCTTATGAAATGCTTGAAGATGGACGCATAAGCGAGTAGGCGATTGCATATTTATGAGTGAAATGTCGGATGAGGCAGACACGCATGAAGCACTTGTGCAATGAACATATTGGAACTGTTTGGACGATTTCCGGCTTGTTTCTCTCCGGTCTTGTAGGTGCCGGATTTGCAACGGGCCGGGAAATTTTCATCTATTTTGGTGGTTTTGGGATCAAAGGCGTTCTGGGACTTGTTTGCGCCTGTGTTTTGTTGTTTTTTGCCGCTATTCGTATTCTTGTGATTGTAACCCGAAGAAAGATGACGTATGTGGGGGATCTTCCTCGTTTTGTGGCGAAGAGAAAAATAGCACTTTTCTTCACCGGCACCATTGTTTTGTTCTCTTTTTGCGGGTACGTTACCATGGTGGCGGGCTTTCGAGATGTTGTGGCCCAGCTTGTCCCTTATGTAGTTCAACATCATCCCGGGCTGTTTGGCTTATGCTCTTGTGGAATTATTACAGCGTTCTCTTTGTTTATATATTACAGCGGTTTTGGCGCATTTGCTTCCTTGTGTAAAATATTAACGCCTTTACTTATTGGGTGCATTACCGTTACTGCTGTGGTTGCAACATTTTATACGGACCCTCAAAGTGTGCAGACACCTGCACAAGAAATTTCGGTGGCGGCTGTCATCCTCCGCACATTATTATATACTGGGTATAATTTGCTGTTTTTAGTAGCAGTGTTGGGCAGAGCGGGAACGCTGTGTGCGGATAGAAAAGTAATTTATCGAGGCAGTTTGTTGGGCACAGGCTTGTTTTTGATCGGTGGTATTGGAATCTTTGCTGCGCTGATAGGAATGGGGGATCTTGCACAAAATACGATGCCGCTGCAGGCTGTTATGCAAACATTGGGGGCCTTTCCCGGTATCGTTTTCTCTTTTATTTTGGGGCTGACCATGCTGCTGTGTGCGGCGTCGGTGCTGGGGGCCACTGCGGGAGCGATGGGGGGAAAACGTTTCACGGGAGCGGTCCTTGCTTTGGTGGCAATTCCCCTCTCATATGCCGGCTTTGATGTAATTTTATCTGTAATTTATCCTGTCTTTGGAATTGTGGGAATTTTCTTACTGGTTGTACTTGCGCAAACCCGGGGAAAGAATGTATAATAATCCCTATAGGACCATTTACCGGAGAGGTTACAGATTACTATGAGCAATACAAAAGAGAAGAAGGTCATCAACAAGAAAACGTTTGAAGAAATGCGTCAGCGCCAGATCCGAAGAAGACGGGCTGTTTTTACGACCGTGGGTGTCTTTGCGTTGGTGCTTGTACTTGTTTTGGGTTACTGCTTTGGACTTTATGAGAGGCTTCTGGATGCTATGGGTGTGGAAAGAGATATTTCTGTGGAAGCTGTTGCCACAGAACTGGAATACGTACCCAGAGGTGCTTACCAAATTGGTGCCATTGAGGATTGTATTATCATTTACGATGAGAACGGTGTGACCGGTTTGGACCGTTTCGGTGGATGGAAATGGAATTTATCCTGCACTGCGGAGAATCCTGTTATGAATTGCTACAAAGATTTCCTGTTGCTCACAGATTATAATGGGAAGACGGTTTGGGCTTTTGATAAAGACGGTCAACGCTGGTATTATGAATCGGATGAACCGGTAGTGGGCGCTTTCTCTACAGATGAAGGTGACAGTGTTATGCTGTTGTGCGGTCAAGAAGATTTTGAAACCTCCGTTACGTATTTAACCTGTAACAAGGGTGTATTGACCCCGGTTTTTACTCGAAAATTCGGTACTTACCATATGATTGCCGGGACGCGCTCCGCAAACAAAGCACATCTTGCTCTTTCCGGCGTCTATTCTTCCGGCGGGGAGATGACCGGCGCCGTTGTTTTTCTGCGCGTGCGGGACGGCGAAGTGTTTTCTACGGTTGTGACAGAAGGTGCCGTTTATCCCGTGGTTGAATATTTAAATAAAGATACAGTTTTTGCGGCCAACACAGAGTCGTTGCGCCTTATAAAGAAAACGGGAACCGCATCACAATCCGGAGACGCAGAGAAGGTTTTGTGGTTAAGAGGTGGCGGTCGCCAAGCCATCGCCGATGCGGCATGTGTAGGCGGTAGGGCGTGTGTGGTGGCCTTCTACGAGGAGAATTTACAAGAGTCTTCCGGATCGATTTCTACATTATTATATTATAATAATTCTGGGAGAGAGAAGAGAACCGTGGAAATTGACGGTGTTGCCCGGGGGCTTGTATCGCAAGGCAATACGGTGGTTGCCTATACTGACCGTGAAATTTATATGTTCAATGAGCGGGGAAATCGAATTGGTTCTTATAAGTTTAAATCGGATGTTAAGACGGTATCCTATTTAGATGAGAAGGTTGTGTTGGTCGCTTGCCAAAGCGGCATGGTGTGTGTTTCTTTTGAAGGAGAATGAATTCAGAAAGGATTTTGGAAAATGATGATTGATTTAGTAATTCTTATTGTTATTGCACTTTGTCTTTTTATGGGGGCTAAAAGGGGCTTGATTCTGTCTTTGATTTCGGTGCTTTCGTTGGTTATTGCCTTGGTTATCGGTTACTTGCTGATGCCGGTGGTGGGCGGTGTGCTTCATAAAACGTCTTTGCCCGATGCTACGGAGAAGGCCGTCTATACCTCTATCAGTGAGACGCTTTCTTCTAACGAAGAAGAATTGGATTACCAAGGGGCTCTTGAGAAAAGTGCGCTGCCCCAGTTTATTAAGGACAAAGTAGAAGATGCTATTGAAGATTCTGATGCAAGTCAAACGGTGGATTCTATTAGCCACGCCGCAGCCAAATCCGTAGCCAGTGTTGTAGTTAAAGCTATTGCGGTACTTTTCGTTGCGGTGATTGTATTTATTATCCTTACTTCTGTTAAATCCCTTTGGAAGGGTATTCGGAAGATTTCCGTCATTCGGAAATTGGATACAGTGGGGGGTATTGTTTTCGGATTGGGACAAAGCGTTTTGGTTATATGTGCATTTATGTTGCTGTTAGGGTTGCTTTCCGCAA
>JAZRHX010000269.1:0-2585 GCA_045644985.1 Clostridia bacterium
GGGTCACCCTCGTCCGCATTACAAATCAAGTACTTCTGTTCGCCCATAGAACTCTTAGCGGCATTCCACTTAAACCAAGTGGGGAAACCCGCACCACCACGACCCGCGAGGCCGGAGGTCTTAATTACTTCAATAACGTCATCCGGTGTCATAGTCTTGAGCACTTTAGTCAAAGCCTGATAACCGTCTGCTTCCATATATTCTTCAATACTCTCCGGGTTAATATTTCCACAGTGACGAAGGGCAATTCGCGTTTGTTTTCTCAAATAATCTTTGTCTTCTTCTGCGATTTCATACACCTTCAAAGCATCCGTATCTAAATTACCGGAAACAGCAGCCTCTGCTAATGCTTCAGCAAACTTCTCATCTGCCCTACAATACGTGTGACGTAGCGACCCTTCGTATACGTCTACGATAGGTTCCAAATAACACATACCAATACATCCGGTAATAGAAAGCTTCACATTGCTATTATCAGCCAATCTCTGATTTAAAACATCATAAACTTTACCGGCACCGGCAGCAAGACCACAGCTACCTTGACCTACTTTAATGATAAACTTATTCATGCCTGCTTCCCTCTCAATCCCCGAATAATCTCTTTCGCTTTAGCAGGAGTAAGAGAACCGTAGGTTTCATCGTTAATCATCATAACAGGAGATAAGCTACAGCACCCAAGACAAGCCACGGTCTTCAAAGAAAATAAGCCATCATCTGTGGTGTCGCCATCTTTAATCCCTAATTCTTCTTCCAAAGCTGCTTCAACCAACTTAGCACCATTTACGTGGCAAGCCGTTCCTTGGCAAAGCAGAATCAAATACTTACCAACCGGTTTAAAACGGAACTGGGTGTAGAACGTAGCAACACCCAACACTTTTGCGGGTTTAATCCCGGTCTTCTCGGCTACGTGCCATAAAACATCCGTGGGCAAATATCCATATATATCCTGTACGTGCTGCAAGATAGGAATCAAACTTCCCGGCATACTTGCGTATTTTGCAAATACCGGTTCCAACTTGGTAAGATCGCTCTTACTGCTGCATGTACTACAAAAATTTTTCTCCATACCTTCCAGTCTTCTTTCTTTAAGAAAATTCATTCTTAAACGAACATTTGCACTTGGTGTCAACCCTCAGCCCCTGTTGTGGCAGTCGGTTCTGCCGTAGGTTCCGATGTAGGCTCCTGACTGGGGCTCCCTGTAGGTTCCGACGTAGGCTCCTGACTGGGGCTTCCCGTAGGTTCCGACGTAGGTTCCTGGCTGGGACTCCCCGTAGGCTCCGACGTAGGTTCTTGGCTGGGACTTCCTGTAGGTTCCTCTGTGGGGTCGCCCGTAGAATCTCCTGTTGGTTCTTCAGTAGGTGTACCTGTAGATTCCGTTGTGGGTTCCGTCGTAGAATCCGCGGAGGGCGTAGGTGTTTCCGGTGTCCACAAAGGCTTAATTGTGATTTCCTCCGTGGGAGAAGCCGACGGCAATTCCGAAGGTGCTGCCGTAGCAGACGTAGATATAGTAGGACTGGGCACGCCGTTATTGGACTCTCCGTCATTGCTTAAATATTTCCAACCTAACACAACAAATAAAATCACAATAATCAAGCACAAAGCAAACACAATAACTGCCGGCCAGATTTGTGCATCCGGAGAATCACTGTCCAATCCCAAGAAGGATTTAACTTTCCCCATAAAGCCGGTTTTCTTAGCGCCGGTTTGCACCTGTGCAGGTACAACCCGACGGGCAGGAGCCGCTTCTCTAGGTTGAGTTTCTTCATCATGAACAAACAACGAGGTCTTAGATACCGGTCTTCCCGAGGACATACGATCTGCAGGTGTCGCTTCCTCAGTCCGCCAAGTATTGGGACGCGTACGTACGTCAGCAGCGCTAATTGCACCGCCGGCACCAACAACAGAAGCTGCTGCAATCGGTGTTTCCATTGCTTTCAAAACCACTAAAGTAGTATCCTCTTGGAATCCACTTTCAGAAGCCTCTGCCATCAATTTATCTATAATGTCTGCCACGTTCCGATTTTGCGAAAGAATGGCTTGAATATCCTCGGGCATGATACTTTCGCAGAATGCCCGGCTACAAATCAAGAACACGTCCTCCGGTTCTGCAGTCAATTCGAACACGGCAGGCTTCAAAGGACTTTCGTCACTGTGAATACCCAAATACTGCGTAAGTTTATGCCGTTTCGGATGGGCTGCCGCACGTTCAGGAGTTAACAGATTCAAATCCACCATCTTTTGCGCTTGAGTATGGTCTTCCGAAATTTGTTGCAGTAAACCGTCTCTAAAATGATAAATCCTTGTGTTGCCTAAATTAGCAGTAACGACACGCTTGCCTTTCACACAAATCATAGCCAAAGTAGCACGAAGTTGGTCATCGCCCAAACCGGTAGCTTTTGCCTTGACCACTTGATTTACAGACTGAATATAAGAATTCACAAAGCCCACCATGTCCATTCCGGACGTGGACTTGCCTGCTTCACGCATAGCCGCCAATTCCTGCAACTTCTTGCCGTGGAATTTAAACATATGCTTTACCGCAGTCAAAGAAGCAAGTCGGATCGTAGCCATGTCGTTCTGTGGGC
>JAZRHX010000270.1:0-1187 GCA_045644985.1 Clostridia bacterium
GGAAACATTTTAAACTGTGGTGTAATCAAACCACCAAGTTTTGGAATGCGAACTACTCCGCCGTGCAAATGTCCGGACAACACAAGGTCCGCACCCCATTCCAAATATGTGTCTGCATAGATTGGATTATGTGCCAGTAAAATCTGATACTTTGTCGGGTCAGCCTGTCCGATACAATCCTGTACTGTTTCTAATGACAGTTCTGTTTTTTTGAATTTCTTATATCCTTCTCTTGGAATTTCCAAGCCGTGTATCTGTACGGGGCACTCATCCCACCACATATCTATATGTTCATTTTCCAAAAACCGAACGCCTTTATCTTCCAAGATTTCTTTATAATCCCAATACTTCGTCCCGTATGTTTCAGGATAAATTTTCATGCGCTGTTCGTGATTACCGTTGGCATAATATACCGGGCAAATCTCGCTGAGCCTGCTAACAAAATCCTCTGCAACCTTTGAAGATGTATGAACCATGCCCACCAACATATCACCACCGATTAAAATCAAATCCGGCTTCTGTGCTTGGACCTTCCGGTACAAATTTTCATTTTCTTTCCCGTAACAATTATTATGCAAATCACATAAAAAAACAATGGTTTTTTCTGTTTGCAACTTATTCAGTTTATCCGCTGTAATATTGTAATGGGTGATTTTAAAGGTACTGATTTCCCGTATCCACTCTAAGATACAGATAATAACAATCACACCGATCAGAATGAACCACTTCAACATAGCGTTACTTCCTTTTTACTAATTCCCTTTGCATTATATAATTTTTCTACCACATTAGCAATCATAATTTCGCCTTAGAATTTGAAAAAGGAAGTGCCTTCGCACTTCCTTTCATCTGCACATATTAGTTAAACTTACGTTTTCTAGCAGCTTCTGATTTCTTTTTGCGTCTTACGCTTGGCTTTTCGTAATGCTCTCTTTTACGAATTTCTTGTTGAATACCAGCCTTTGCGCAGTTTCTTTTGAATCTGCGTAAAGCACTATCTAACGTTTCGTTTTCTTTTACGATTACATTTGACATAGTCTCACACCTAACCTCCCCTCCAGCCCTATATTGTGCACCATACGACTGTTCGGGTATTTTTTTGCACTACAAAAGATTATATCATAATTTTTCCAATCGTCAACCTTTTCCGAAGAAAAATTTTAAATTTGCTCTGCAAGAACTTCCGA
>JAZRHX010000271.1:0-2675 GCA_045644985.1 Clostridia bacterium
TAAGACCGCTTGGCCTCCGACTTTATTTTCTCCGGGAAGTCCTTAAAATATTAAATAATAATGCAGATTAAGCCGCTGCCACCTTCGTTGATTACCCGCTCGATGGTTTCTTTCAACTTCACTCGTTCCTCGTCAGGGAGACGGTTCAGCTTGCTTTGGAGTCCTTCTCCCATTAATTCGTTTAAGGGCTTTCCAAATAGATTCGATGACCAGATATCTCCCGGATTTTCTTCAAATTCACTGAGAATATAGCTTACTAATTCTTCAGATTGCTTTTCTGTTCCTACGAAAGGTGCGATTTCTGTTTCAATGTCTGCGCGGATCATGTGAATGGAAGGCGCTTGTGCACGAAGTCGTACGCCAAATTTGTTCCCTTGTTTAACGATTTCCGGCTCTTCCAATCGCATTTCTTCCATGGTGGGCATCACGATACCATAGCCTTTCATTTGAACTTCATTTAATGCATATTCAATTCGTTCGTGTTCTCGCTTGATTCTGCCCAAATCACGAATGACAGCCATTAGTGCTTTATCGTCTTGAATATCCAAACCGGAACGATCGGACAGAATTTTATAAAATAATTCATTGGGAATGACCATTTCTACTAAAGCTGTACCTTGCCCGGCATCCATTTTACCCAAATGTGCATCGGTAATATATGGACAGGCATTTAACCGTTTTGCACAGAGCTCTACGTGACGGAATTTCTGTGCGTCAATAAATGCGTCCCGCACGGCGTCAATTAAAGCCGCTTTAACCGATTCATCTGTTTCCAGACTTTCAACCCAAGCCGGAATCTTGAAGGTTACTTCTGTAATAGGGAATTCATATAAAATGGTACGCATAATTTCATGCACCGTTTCGGTGGTCATTTCTGCGCAATTGACGGGAAGTACGGGCGCGCCGTATTTCACGGCTAATTCCTGGCATATCCCTATGGTTTCTTCGGCTTCCGGCGTGCGGCTGTTGAGTAATATTGCGTAGGGCTTGCCGGTTTCCTGTAGCTCTTCGATGACCCGTTCTTCTGCATTTATATATCCATCTCGGGCAATGTCCGTTACAGTACCGTCGGTGGTAATCACCAAACCAATGGTGGAGTGTTCCGTGATTACTTTTTTTGTTCCTAATTCCGCTGCTTCACCAAAGGGGATTTTTTCTTCATACCATGGTGTGGATACCATACGGGGTGTATCGTTCTCCATGTGTCCTAATGCACCCTCTACCAGATAACCCACACAATCTACAAGACGTACTTGCATATGGATATGGTCTCCAATGGTAATATTGGCAGCCTCATTTGGAATAAATTTGGGTTCCGTTGTCATAATGGTTTTGCCGGAAGCGCTTTGCGGCAATTCGTCAATTGCCCGCTCCCGTTCAAAACTGTTTTCAATATTTGGAATAACCAAAAGGTCCATAAATCTTTTGATAAATGTAGATTTACCTGTACGAACAGGACCTACAACGCCGATATAAATGTCGCCCTTTGTTCTTTCCGCGATCTGTTGATAAATATCATACTGATCCACCCGATATACCTCCCTTGTTTCCGGAAAATGATTCTTCTATACGAGAAAATTTATATGTTCTAATTGTAGAATTATGACAAGGTTTTATTGTATAAATATACATTTTGTGCTATAATGCCTCTGTCGTAGGACAAAGGAAAGAGGTTTAATGTAGCATGGTAACACAAGAAACAATCCAAATTCGTCCGGCGCAACTTTCGGGAACAATACAAATTGTTCCATCTAAATCCCATTTGCACCGTATCTTAATCTGCGCCGCCCAAGGTATTTTGAAGGGCGACTTAAAGGAATTGACCATTTCAATTCCTCGTATGGCCTCTGAGGATGTGGACGTAACCTTGGACTGTATTGAATCCCTTGGGGTACAGGTATCTCGCAGCGATACGAAACTACATTTGCAGGCAGGGGGCAGATGCATGGATACTCCGGTGCTTCATTGTCGGGAAAGTGGCTCCAGCCTTCGCTTTTTATTGCCCGTTGCAGGAACTCAAGCAAAATATTTTCGTATGACCGGCAAAGGAAGACTTCCCAAACGCCCTATGGGCTTATTTGCCCAAGTGTTAGTAGAGAAAGGAATGACTTTTACCCAAGAGGGAGATGATTTCTTACCTGTACATGTTTCCGGATGCCTTCAATCCGGTGTTTACACACTTCCGGGGAATATTAGTTCCCAATATATATCCGGTCTCTTAATGGCCCTTCCGGCCCTTTCCGGGCGGTCTGAAATTTATTTGACCACCGAGATTCAATCGGCACCTTATATAGAAATGACGTTGGCGACCTTACGTGATTTTGGCGTACAGTGGCAAGGCGGTATGGATGAAGGTCATTTTACCATAGACGGTCCCGTTTCTTTCTTCGCAAAAGGGGAGATTCACCCGGAAGGCGATTGGTCCTCCGGCGCATTTTGGATTGGTGCCAAGCAACTGGGTGCCCAAATTCAGGTGGAAGGTCTTTCTAAAGATAGTACCCAAGGTGACAAAGCTATTGTGAATCTTTGCGCCTGCGTTGGAAACGGTGTTTGCTTAGACGTACAGAATGTTCCGGACTTAGTGCCCATTTTAGCTGTTGTGTGTGCCTTCTCTAAAGGGAAGACGATCCTCACCGGAACGGCCCGGCTGCGACTGAAGGAAAGCGACCGGGTGC
>JAZRHX010000272.1:0-1253 GCA_045644985.1 Clostridia bacterium
CACCTCCTTGGCTCACAGAACGACATGGCTACGATCCGACTTTACCATATTTGTCTACACCTTTATGCATTCAGCAATTTCTTAATATCGGATACACCGGCTGCTTTAGAAACAACCTGTCCGCCTTGTACCACTACCAACGTGGGCGCTTGTTTAACGCCAAGGGCGGTTGCCAGTGCTGCGTGTTCGTCTGCAAGAAGCTTTGTGTATGCAAAGCCGGCTTTATCTAACTGGGCACATGCAATCTTACAGTTGGGGCAAGTTGCGGTGGTGAATAAGTACGCACCGTCTTGCGGTCCCTCAGCCTTAGGAGCTTCTTCGCAGCATGCACAATCAGCATCCGGGCATCCGTTTCTGGTCAGTTTAGACTTCTCAATGTTGTAAACCTTACGATCTTTGTACTCCTGGGTCTTACCGTCGTTCCAGTTCTGAACAGGGCGGTAGTAACCGGTAATACGGCTGTATACTTCTGTCTGTGCGCCGCACTCAGGGCAGGTGTACTGCTCCCCTGCTAAATAGCCGTGAGACTTACATACAGAGTACGTAGGAGACAAGGTGTAGTAAGGCAGTTTGTAGTTCTCCGCAATTCTGCGCACCAAAGTAGCCGCTGCTTTCCAATCCGGAAGCTTCTCACCTAAGAATGCGTGGAAGACAGTGCCGGAGGTGTAGAGCGTCTGCAAATCGTCCTGAATATCCAAGGCAGAGAAGATGTCCTCGGTGTACCATACAGGCAAGTGAGAACTGTTGGTATAGTACGGCGTTTCGTCTGCGTTTCTTGCAGCGGTGATAATATCCGGATAACGCTTCACGTCGTGTTTTGCCAAACGGTAAGAAGTAGATTCTGCAGGGGTTGCTTCCAAATTGTACAAATCGCCGTACTCTACCTGGTAGTCAGACAAACGCTCTCTCATGTGATTGAGTACGTCCTGCGTAAACTTCTGTGTCTTCTCGTTGGTCATATCGGCGCGAAGCCATTTTGCGTTAAGACCTACTTCGTTCATACCTACCAAACCGATGGTGGAGAAGTGATTGCCGAAGGTGCCCAAGTCACGCTTGGTGTAGGGATACAAACCGGCTTCTAACAACTTGGTAATAACGGTACGTTTTACCTTCAAAGAACGGGCGGAAATATCCATCAAGCGATCCAAACGGGCGTAGAAGTCAGCCTCATCTTTCGCAAGGTACGCAATTCTAGGCATGTTGATGGTTACAACGCCTACGGAACCGGTGGACTCACCCGAACCGAAGAAGCC
>JAZRHX010000273.1:0-1339 GCA_045644985.1 Clostridia bacterium
ACCGGCACTTTGTACGAAATTGTTTTTGTTTCCTCTCGAACCTCTACAAATCGCGATACCACTTGGAAGGGCGACCGTCCTGTGCGCAGCGTTTCCGTCGCGCACACGCCTTGTGCGGTAGCCATAGGATTTACGTCTCCGTCCAAGGTATGTCGATATCCGCCCTCCGTGTAAAATAACTCCAAAGCGTCCCACACAGATTGCCCGTTTTTGACAAAACGTGGGTCGTCCTCCGAAATATCTAAACAGACAAGAGCTAGCCCTACTTGGGCGCAACTTTCTGCGTTGGATACACCGTAATTTTGGAAACTGCCGTCAGGCTGTTGGGCGCCGGAGAGGAACACAAGTGCTTTCCGAATGGCGTCTTCCACGTTGGCTTGTTCCCGGTGGGGTGCCAAGGCACATAACACCATGGCCGTAGCATCCACGTCCGGCGCGGTGCTCATAATGGCCCAACTGCCATTGTCCTGCTGCAAGGAAAGAATGGTATCAATCACTTGTTCTTGGGTATACGCATTGGAGGTTTGACCGTTGTTCATTAAATGAAGACCGAAGGTCCAACTCATAATGCCTAGTTTGCCCAGGGTGTTCTGCATGACATCTTCTACGTAAGCGGCAAATTCCGGATGGGCTTCCCGGTCTAAAACGGCCAGACCCGCCAGCGCAATTTTCTGGCGGGTGACCGCATTCTTCGTCACGGTATCTTCTTTGAGGGCTTGCAAAAGTGCTTTGGCATAAACGGTGTCCTCTCCCTGATGAGAGAAAATATACCATTCCCCAAGACCGCCTACGTCGGTCATAGGGGACGCAGATGCACCGCAGACCGGTGTCACCATCCCTATGACCACGAAGACAAGCGCGAAAAGGATTGCGCATCTCAAGCAAAGTTTCTTATGCATGGGTGCCTTTCTTCTTGATGATGATAACGGTAGCCACAACAACTACGGCAGCGCCTAAGAGAATGCCAATGGTTACGCCCCAAGGGAATTCCTTGTTATCGGATTCGCGGGGCGCCTGCGTGGGCGCTACAGTAGGCTGGGCACTTGGCTCGTCTGCCACACCGTCTCCCACGGCAGCTACGCAAAGGGGTGGCACCAATGTCATAGTGTCCAAGGTGGCGCTGATATTGTAGAAGCCCTCTTGCGTGAGTGTAACAGTACAGTTTCCCGCTGCATCCGTTACAATGCCGCTATCCTCTCCGTCAATGAGAATCTTCGCACCTGCCACAGGGCTTTCCACGGGAGCAAATGTAGTGGGATCAAAACCTACGGATTTCAGCGTAAGCGTGACGGAACCACCGATAGTAGCGTCTGCCATATGCTGATCAAAATAGGAAAAT
>JAZRHX010000274.1:0-9193 GCA_045644985.1 Clostridia bacterium
CCGCTTGGCCTCCGACTTGATTCTACTCCCACGCGGCAATCGCCACCATCAATAATCACGTCCACTTTCCCGTTCATATCTTCATATACGTGATCGAACTTTGTAGGACTGGGTCTACCGGAAGAATTCGCGCTGGGCGCAGCAATCGGTACTCCGCTAACGCGAATCAAAGCTTGGGCTACGGGATGTGCCGGCATGCGAATCCCCACCGTCTTCAGTCCACAGGAGACCGCTTGCGGAATTCGGAGATTTTTGCCCACAATCATGGTAAGCGGTCCCGGCCAATACGCCGCCCCCAATTGGGTTAGGCGAAGGCTTTCCGCTTCGCTGTTGAAATCCGCCACACCGGCAAGCATATCATAATCGCTGATATGCACAATCAAAGGATTGTCTGCAGGACGATTCTTAGCGGTAAAAATACTTCGTACTGCGCTATCATCAAAGGCGTTGGCACCCAAACCGTAAACCGTTTCCGTAGGAAAGGCCACCAACCCACCTTGTCGAATAACGGTGCCACAATATTGAAGTGCTTGTACATCCGGATTGGTACCGGATACTTTTACAATTTCAGTCTTCATCGCTTCCGCTTAACCTCTTTGCTTGATCCGTGGTAATCAAGGCATCAATAATTTCATCCAAATCACCATTTAGGATTGCTTCCAAACGGTACAAAGTCAATTCAATTCGATGATCGGTAACACGGTTCTGGGGATAATTATATGTTCGAATCCGTTCACTTCGATCGCCGGTACCCACTTGAGATTTCCGCTCCTGAGAAAGAGCTTGATCGGCCGCAGTTTGAGACAGTTCATATAATTTAGAATACAAAACACGGAATGCTTTCTCCTTATTCTTAAGCTGAGTACGCTGATCCTGTCAAGTCACCACAATCCCCGTAGGTCTGTGGGTCAGGCGAATGGCAGGATCCGTTTTCTTAATATGCTGTCCGCCGGCTCCGCTGGGGCGGTAAATATCAATATCTACGTCACTAGGGTCTAGCTGTACGTCCACGGCTTCTGCTTCCGGAAGCACTGCTACCGTGGCAGTGGACGTGTGAATTCTTCCACCTGCTTCTGTAGTAGGGACACGTTGTACACGGTGAACACCGCTTTCAAACTTAAAACGGCTGTATGCACCCACACCATCTATGGAAAAAACCACTTCCTTCAAGCCGCCGATTTCCGTTTCGGAGGCATCCATCACTTCTACATGCCAGCCCCGGCTTTCCGCGTAATGGGCATACATTCGGAAGAGAACCGCAGCAAACAATGCCGCCTCTTCGCCACCGGCGCCTCCGCGAATTTCTATAATAACATTCTTCTTATCATTGGGGTCTTTGGGCGTCAGTAACACCTTCAATTGTTGCTCCAAAGATTTACAAGATTCCGTCTTCTCTTCAAATTCTTCACGAACCATTTCTTTGAAGTCCGGTTCTAACGGTCCTTCCAGCATATTCCGGGCATCATCCCGTTCTTCCACGCATTTCTTGTAAGATTTGTACGTCTCCGCAATTTCAGAAAGCTCAGCATGTTCTTGAAGCAACTTGCTGTACAGTTCCCGGTTTCCGATGATGTCCGGTTCCGTCAATCTTTGTGTTAATTCTTCAAAGCGGTTCTCTGCCGCCTGTAGTTTCTCTAGCATCATAAAGTCACCCGATGTTGCAATGCCATTGCCAGCGTCACGTCATCCGCATATTCCAAATCTCCGCCTACCGGTACACCATGGGCAATGCGTGTTACCTTCACCCCTAAAGGTTTAATCAAGCGGGCTAAATACATGGCGGTAGCCTCTCCCTCCACATTTGGATTAGTGGCCACAATCACTTCCTCCACGTCTCCCGTCAGTCTGCTCAATAACTCCGCAATGCGAAGATCATCAGGACCTACACCGTTCATGGGAGAAATCGCGCCATGCAACACATGATATCGACCGTTAAATTCTCTGGAACGCTCCATAGCAAGTACATCCTTGGGATCCTCTACAACACAAATCACCGAACAATCCCGAGCGCTGTTACTGCAAATATCGCATACATCTTTATCGGACATGTTCTGACACACAGAACAGAACTTAAGTCCCCGGCGGGCATCTACCATCGCCTGAGCAAAAGCCTCTACTTCCGCCTCACTTCTGTGCATCAAGTAGAATGCCAATCTCTCCGCACTTTTGTGCCCAATACCGGGCAACCGTTCAAATGTTTCTATTAACTTTGTAACTGACGCTCCGTATACGCTCATAATTACTCCCGGTCTTATTCGTATTACATAGGCAGTCCTGCGGTGTATTTGCCCATCTTCTCTTCGCTGACAGCATCAATCCTGGCACTGCAATCATTAAAAGCAGCCACCATCAGATCTTGGAGCATTTCCACATCCTCCGGATCGACAACTTCCGGCTTAATTTCAACAGCTGTAACCTTCTTAGAACCTTGCATGGTCACCTTTACCATACCGCCACCGGCAGTACCTTCAAAAACGGATGCTTCCAGTTCTTCCTGTTCTTTGGCCATCTCGCGTTGCAATGCTTGTGCCTGCTGCATCATTCTCTGCATATTATTTCCGCCGCCGCTCTTCTGACCAAAGCCGCCTCTGAATCCTTTAGACATTGTGTAGTCCTCCTTCAAATGTTCATACAAGGCTTATTATACAGGAAAAGTCACGGAGTTTCAACAATCGGTTGCAGACATTCCCTGCTTTATGGTACAATAGTATCTGAAGTTATCAAAGGGGGCTAATCCTTATGACCGACACGGATCAACAACAGGATTATGAACAGGAATCGTGGAACGAAGAGGACAACCGAAGCACACTAATGGATCGGGTGTTGGATTTCGTCGCACCCCAAGTGAAAGATGCCGTCCGGTCTAAACCGGCGGAACGCAAACAACCCAAACGAGAGCGTTCCTATTTTGCCCGCGCCGTTCCAAAGAGCAATAACCCTTTGAAGTTGTCTCCTGCCGTAGCCCGCGTGCTCGGTTTGGTAATGCTGGCCTTGATAACCATTGATTTGGTCGCCTTTTCCAGAATTGCCACCAACCGTTTCTTTACCCTTTCGGGGAATTTAATTTATTTCTTCCGGTTGGATACCATGACATTCCATTTGAGTACGCTACTGGAAATTCAGGTAATTCTTTGCTTGGTGTTATGTGCTGTTTTGGGCGGATTGTTTATTTATTGGCTATTGAAGTTCACTGTTTTCTTGTCAGATTGTGCAGGACTCTCTGTGCAAAGGCGTCATGTGACTTATATTTTAGGCACGCTGACCGTACTTTTCTTTGTTTTCTTCTTAATAAGCATCCTCAGCGGAAATCCCTATTCGTCCTATAAGACATTCCATTATTTAGCGCCCTTCTTAACCTACATCAGCGGACTGGCCATATACAGTCTCAGCCAACTTCGTTTCGAAGTTTAATTACAGGATCTTGCATAGAATCAAGGCAAACAGACACGCAGAAATATTTGCCGCAAGCGCCGCAGGAAGTACCTTCGGCGCTTTCTTAATGGGCGTTCCTTGCGTATACACCGCCATGGTATATAAAATAGTTTCAGATGAACCCATCATGACGCATGCCACACGGCCGGTGTAAGAATCGGGTCCGCATTCCGTTAAAATATCTCTCAGTACGGCAAGTGCACCGCTTCCTGAAACCGGCCTAATAATCGTCAAAGGAAGCAATTCTTCCGGCATACCCACCGCTTCTAAAGGTTTTTCCAGAATACCCCCTAATAATTCCAAGGCACCGGATGCACGAAGTACACCAATTGCCGTAATCAAACCCACTAGGGAAGGAATTAAGCGTACAATGGTCATGGCGCCTTGAGTCGCCCCTTGCACAAAAGTATCAAAAGTTTTCACGCCTTTTGCAAGAGCCAGAACCAATATGATAAGAATCAATGCAGGCAAGATATAGTTCACGTACCGCGCCTCCCTGCAAGCAGTCTGTATACCAAAACAGCAATGACCATAGACCCCAAAGAAGTTAACCACGTGGGAACTAGAATGTCCGCGGCTTGTTCGCTACCCAGTTGTGCACGCATAGCAATCACAGTAGTTGGCATAAGTTGAAGCGCCGCAGAATTTATTACCAAGAACAAACATACGTCGCGGGAAGCCCTATTCCCATTTTCCTCCAAAGCAGATAATCGTCGCACCGCCTCAATGCCTGAAGGTGTAGCACCGTTTCCCAACCCCAAAAAATCTGCCGTAAGATTTGTCAAAATGTGTTGTTGTGCTTCCGGATCCTTCTTCGAAGAGGGGAAAATCCGTCCTATCAGCGGGCGCAACAGTCTTTGCAGAAAGGCCAGTCCGCCGGCAGCTTCTAGCACCTTAATCATACCACACCAAAAGGCACATACGCCGATTAAGCCAATCCCAAACGTGACCGCGTCATTGGCAGAAGAAACTACCACGCTGGCGATATCTTCACCTCTTCCTGTGGCAATAGCACACAAAATCCCCACTGCCAGCAACACGCTCCATATGACGTTCAGCATACGTTCTCCTCTCCCGTGCAGTTCTCCATTTATTCTATTGTTCCTTTGCTATATTTATGATACAATGCTGGCATCTAAAGAAAGGAGAAGCAATCATGAAACGTTTAAAAGAGATCGCACAGGGCTTCCGAGGAAAACTGTTCCTAGCCGGTATTCTTTTAGCGGTTTGTGCATTGCTTTACGCACTTCTCTATTGGATTACCGGGATCGATTTATACCATTTTACCCCGCTGTACGGATTGAAATGCGGTTTTCGCAGACTCACCAGTCTTTATTGTCCTGGTTGTGGTTGTACCCGGTCTGTATTAACCCTTTGCAAAGGGAAGATTCTTACGTCCTTGTATTATCATCCCCTGCCTGTTTATTTAACGGGACTCTACGGAAACTTTGCGCTGCGACATCTTCTCCCCAACCATCTGAAGCCTGCTAAATTTAGGATTATATATGTATTTATATTGGTAATCCTGCTTTTGGGCAATTGGATTTTGCGCAACACATTATTGATAGTAGGGCTGTCTACCCACTGCTTTGTACTGCAGTTTTGAGACAACCCCTTTTCAAGAAATTATTCTAAAATTTCAATTCGTTCTTCGGTGCCTTCTTCGGCATCAATATAAATTAAAAACTTATGTCCTAGACCGGTGCAGTGGAATTCATAAAAATGGTCTTCTCCACCATATCCATTTTCCAAATAACATTCCCGCACCTGTACCACTGTCAAATTGGGATGAATGCTATCAATCGCCTGATTTTGGGACACCACCGGCACGCCTTGTTCTGCTTGTTCCCGGACACAGTGATTCATGAGATACGAATATGCATCATACCCTGTGACCACACCGGTAGCACAAGACACTTTCACCTTTACTTTATCGGGATAACAATAAACACCATTATCTATATAACAGAACGTGAGCAACGCCTCTGCCTGATTCATGTCCGTGCGCACAAGCTCCATAGACTTTAAATTCAGTGCCTTCAAAAATGCTTGTCCAGCCGCCTCACACTGCTCTTGGCTTAAAGTGCCCCCTTGCTCTTTGCCGTGAAAGACCATATCGCACAAAACACCGCCTTGCTTCGTAACGGTCACAAAAGCTTTCTCCTGATCGCCGTTTTGAAAAACAACTTCATAGCAATATAAATCAATGCCGTTTAACGTATTTTCTCCCGTAAAAGTCACTTTAGGTGAACCGCCGAAGATTTTCTTAAATAATTGTTCAATCTGCTGTCCGCTCTGTTGCCGCCCCATCACTTGGCCCGACAAGCCTTTTGCTTGCAGATTCTTCATATGGTCTGAGAATTTACCATCGTATTCAACAGTAGGATAATCTTGGAAAGGATCCGACAACAATTCTTTAGCATCTTTCGCCACATCTTTCCATCGATGGCTATTCTCCGTAACCCGAACAGCCAATTCGGAAAGGGCTGCACTAAGATCCAAGGAATAGCCGTGAAGATCCTGCAAAAGGGCATAATTTTCTTTGGTAAAGCCTGCCCATCCGTTTTTCTTTTCTCCGTCAGAAGACGCCTCCACAGAACCATCTTCCAAATTAACCTGACTACTTTTCAATTCATCTTCAATAGCGGCAGCGGCCCACACTTTCGCAAGATCATCTACTTGAACAAGATAGTTGGAAATTTTCTCGCAAGTTTTGGAATCCAAAGGAAGCAACGCCATGCTTCCCTCTGCGTATGCGCTGGCCCGAGCCGCTTCTTGAAGCATATGGGCTGTGTGCTTTGCAGAATTAGAAGCCATAGCTTTCAACAAAAACTGTTCCGATGTGGCTACCGCATCGGACATATCCGACAAAGCTCGGTCATACTGGTACATCAGCATATTCCGAGTGTTGCGTTCTTGACGAACCGCAACTGCCACAGCCACCACCAAGCATAAGGTAACACCCGCCAGGATCCAAACAGAGGCAATTAAGCCAATCCGGGTACGTTCCCGGGTAAAAATCTTTTTATCTTCCATCAAAAATCAAGCCTTTCATTCAGGTTTACACAACGTAAGTGTTTCCCTTTATAAGGCTGTTTATGCGTATAGAAAGATTAAGCGTAAATCGCAGCAAGTCTTGTAGCTTCTTGCATAGAAACAGGATCCGCAATTCCTTTCCAAGCAATATCAAAAGCAGTACCATGATCTACCGAGGTTCTTAAGTACGGAAGACCGTGTGTTACAGAGATCGTTCCATGGAAATCCAACGTCTTGGCTGCAATGTGTCCCTGGTCGTGATATAAAGATAGAACCGCCGCATACTTGCCTTGATGTGCTAAATGGAAGACGGAGTCGGCGCTGACAGGTCCTACTACGTCATAACCTTCTGTCTGTGCCTGAGCGACTGCGGGCACAATTGCCTCCATTTCTTCACAGCCAAACAAACCATGTTCACCACTATGGGGATTTAGCCCTGCCACTGCCAGTGTTCCTTCTGTAATGCCGATATTATGCAGTGCCTTGGTGCATCTTCGAATATAATCCAGCACGCGTTCTTGCGTCACCGCTTCACAAGCTGCTTTCAGCGATACGTGGCGGGTCAGAAAGAAAATACGAAGGCCCCTGGTTTCAAACATCGTAAGCGGATCATGGGATTGCGTTAGGGCTGCAAATATTTCCGTATGGCCAATATAAGGAACACGAGCTGCTCGCAAAGATTCCTTATTAATGGGCGCTGTGGCAACTCCGCAAGCACGGCCCTCCATACAAAGTTGATGGGCCAGGACAATACAATCGTATGCCGCCTGACCTGCAATCGGATGCACCGTTCCCGCTTGCAGGGCCTCAATAGATACCCCAAAAGGGACGTGTCGAATACAGTTTCCAAAACGCCCTTCAAAATCCAAGATACCACAAAGCTTGGCCGCATGGCTGAAAACATCTCGGTCTCCCACAAGAATAGGATTACAGATTTGCCGAATTGCGTCACAAGCCACAGTCTGCACAGCAATTTCAGGCCCCACACCCAAAGGGTCTCCCATTGTAATTGCAATCGTCTTCATAGCAAATTATACACCACCGGTAGCAGACATGATACTTTCATACCACTTTGCGGCTTCCTCTCCGAAATTCTCATAAATCCAACGATAGGTCTCCCAATAATTATCAAAGTCCGGCAAAAACGGCAAGGCTATTAAATACAGAATGGCAAAGGTGGTAACAACCAAAGAAATGAAAATGCCAAAAATAGACAAAATCAAACCGGCAATCGCCAATCCGCAGAAATGTCTACCTGTATCTTTTCTGGATAAAATAGCAAAAACTAAGGCCGTAATGCCCGCCAGCAAACCCACAATGCCCATAGCCAAAGGCGCAATACAACATAAGCAAGGTGACAAAACACTAACCAGTCCCAGCACAAAGGATACAATCGCTTTCCACTTACGCGCAGAAACCGGTGGTTGTTCCCCAGATACAGGTACCACCGTGGTTACCTCTTGAGTATTCTCTTTGGATTTCTCTTCCTGAACATCCGGCGAGAATTTTAAAGGTGTTCCACAAACAGCGCAAAATTTCGCATGTTCATCTACTTGAATTCCGCAATTGCTGCAATAAGCCATACGTATACCTCCGTGTCTCAGTGTGAATTGAATATGGGTATATTATAATATAGCTTTAACTTCCGGTCAATCATAGAACCTCTATCGCCGCCCTAAACAAAAACGGTGCTACAGGAAGCAATCCCGCAACACCGTTTCTCCGACTTTAAAATATACTTACTCAACGTCTTTAATAGAGAAGTCCATTCTGCCCTGTTTGTCAAGACCGATATACTTTACCTTTACAACGTCACCAACGTTTACAACGTCTTCCGTCTTCTCAACGCGGTGCTTTGCAAGCTTGGAGATGTGCACCATTCCCTCCTTGCCGGGAAGATACTCAACGAAGGCACCGAATGCCATAGTACGCGTAACTTTACCCTCAAAGATAGTACCCACTTCAATATCACCAACGATACCCTTAATAATATCCATTGCCTTATGCGCAGCATCCTCATCGGTAGTTGCCACAAAGATGGTTCCGTCATCGTTGATATCAATCTTAACACCGGTCTCATCAATAATACGGTTGATCACCTTACCGCCTGTACCGATTACTTCACGAATCTTGTCAGGATCAATCTTCATCTGGTACATCTTCGGCGCATACTTAGAAACAGTGGCCCGAGGCTCTGCAATGCATGGAAGAATTACCTCGTTCAAAATTTGTGCACGCCCCTCATGGGTGAGCTCGAATGCCTGACGGATAATCTCATAGGAAAGACCCTGAACCTTAATATCTACCTGAATCGCAGTGATACCCTTCTCAGTACCTGCAACCTTAAAGTCCATATCGCCAAAGAAGTCTTCAATGCCCTGAATATCCATAAAGGTTACGAAATCGTTCTCGTCATCCGGGTTGGTAACCAAACCTGCAGAAATACCGGTAACAGGACGCTTAATGGGAACGCCTGCATCCATCAGTGCCAAAGTAGAACCGCAAACGCTACCCTGAGAGGTAGAACCGTTGGACATCAATACTTCGGAAACCAAACGAAGAGCATAGGGGAATTCCTCTACAGAAGGAATTACCGGCTCCAAAGCACGCTCTGCTAAAGCACCGTGACCGATCTCACGACGGCCGGGACCTCTAGACGTCTTGGCTTCACCTACGCTGTATGCGGGGAAGTTGTAGTGGTGCATATAACGCTTGGACTCTTCCA
>JAZRHX010000275.1:0-1459 GCA_045644985.1 Clostridia bacterium
GTGGTTTCCGGAGGAGTTTTGGATAAAATGTACATGATCTCCTCGTAGCTTAGCCCTTTACTTAGCGTATAAGTGCCTGCATTGTACGTGCCGTCGTACCCGTTAAATTTGGACAAAAAACGATACATGGTTTTATTGGAAATTAAGCCCATTTCATAAAGACGATCGCTGATGGAACGGGTGGATTCCTGCTTCTCCACTCGAAACTTCACCATACTGTCGTGTTCTAAATAGATACTGTCTTGGGAGACGGGATTGTTAATGTTGTCCGTCATATACGTGTAGGCCAGAAAACTGGCAAAAACGGTTACCAATACAAGTAAGGCTGCAAAGAGTACAGAAATTGCCAATTTTTGTCGCTTCTTGCGTACATCCTTTTGAAATACAGAATCTTGCGCTTTTTCTTTCTTTATTTTCTTGTTAACAGGCGCATGGGTACGGGCAGGTTGCTTCGCTTGTACAGTCCGGGAAGATTTGAACCGATCCTCTTGCGCCATACTTGCCCGTGCGGGACGATTCGGACGGTCTTCGTAAAAATCAGGTTTCGTGACAGTTCGTTTTGGTGCACCGACGGTGCTACCGGTTCTGCCGGAAGCTTGCCCGGGACGGCGAATACCGGAAGATTTCGGTCTTGTAGGTTTGCCGGATAGGTTATCTGCCATAATACCTGTACCTCCCTTGGAGAATGTGCTTACGAATCCTTTCTTGCGCGATCTTTCGCACGCAGTTCAGAATTCAAAATCTTCTTTCTTAAACGAATGGTCTTGGGGGTAACCTCCACCAGTTCGTCATCTGCAATAAACTCTAATGCCTGCTCCAAACTCAGCAGAATGGGCGGTGTGAGTTTCAGCGCATCATCCGAGCCGGAAGCCCGGATGTTCGTAATGTGTTTCTTCTTACATACGTTGATGACTAAGTCTTCATTCCGAGCACTTTCGCCTACAATCATACCTTCGTAGACTTTCTCGCCGGCACCAATAAACAGGTTTCCCCGTTCCTGGGCATTATATAAACCGTAGGTAACGGCTTCGCCTTGCTCCCAAGCCACCATTGAACCGTGTTGCCGTGCGTGAATATCTCCTTTGTAAGGTTCGTATCCGTCGAAGACATGATTCATTATACCATTTCCCCGGGTGTCCGTCAAAAATTCAGAGCGGTAACCGATTAAGCCTCTTGCGGGAATTTTGAATTCCAGACGCACGTAACTTTCCAGTGCGGGATGCATATTCAGCATCTCGCCCTTTCTGGTTCCGATCTTCTCAATCACAACGCCCACGTATTCTTCCGGTGTATCAATGGTAAGACGTTCCATAGGTTCGTTCAAAACGCCCTCTACTTCTTTATAGATAACCTTCGGTCTGGATACTTGGAACTCGTATCCTTGACGACGCATGGTCTCAATCAATACGGAAAGGTGGAGGACACCACGTCCCGATACAATCCACTTGCCGTCTTCGTT
>JAZRHX010000276.1:0-8962 GCA_045644985.1 Clostridia bacterium
ATGTAACCCGTTTGTGCGGTCTTTTGGGCGTGACGACGTATACGGATCCTGTGGGTATTGAGAAGGCATTGCGGGTCTTAATCCCTCCGGACGGTCCAAATCCGGAGCGTGCATTGGCATTTTGTCATCGGCTGGTATACCACGGACGAAAAGTTTGTGTAGCACGAAGACCCCAATGCGGCGTCTGTTGCTTAAAGCATCTGTGTCCATCCGGTGAGAACGTTTTACGGGAAGAATGAATACCTTGATAACGGAACTGTTGTTGCGAGGTGAGGCATCGTGAAAGTGGTTGTTGTGAAATTACCACGGTTCTTAAGCGGCTTTGTCCGTCTGGTATGCAGAATGTCTAAGGATTAACATAAGAGAGAACGGAGTTTACAGAGAATGTACTTTGATTTCACGGAAAGAACAAAACGGCTGATTGGAGAAGAACAAGTGCTGAAATTACAGTCGGCATCTGTGCTACTGTTTGGCGTGGGCGGTGTCGGTTCGTATTGTGGGAAAAGCCTGGTGCGAGCCGGTATCGGCCATCTTGCCATTGTAGACGGGGATACGGTAAGCGTGTCTAATATTAATCGCCAGCTCATTGCTTTACATAGTACGGTGGGAAAGTATAAAACGGATGTCATGAAAGCCCGTATGCAAGACATTAATCCGTGTGTAAAGGTGGAAAACTTTGCAGAGTTCTACGGGCCGGAGAATCAAAATAAAATTGATTTCAGTGCCTATGACTTTGTTGTGGATGCTGTAGATGACGTAGAAGCTAAATTATTAATTATCCAAAACGCCCGGAGGGCCAACGTGCCGGTGCTGTCTTGTATGGGGACAGGCAATCGGATGGATCCAAGACATTTTACCATTATGAAGATTGAAGAAACCCAGGGAGACCCTCTTGCCAGAGTGATGCGCACGCGGCTTCGTAAATTGGGCATTCAAGACGTGCCGGTGTTGCTTTCTACAGCGCCTCGGGTGAATTGTATGCCGGATTTTGAGCCGGGGATGGGTAAAATGATTGCCAGCATTTCCTACGTACCTGCCGTAGCAGGTCTCCTTTGCGCTTCCTATGTAGTGGAAACGCTGTTGAAAGGAGTCTAAATCATGTTTATTGACACGCATGCCCACTATGATGATGAGAAGTATGCTGAGGACCGGGGACAATGTATAGAAAACGCCCTGTCTTCCGGAATCGGCATGATCATTAATGCCGCTCAAAATTTAGCCACTACGAAGTTTGGAATGAAAATGGCAGAAAAATATCCTTATATATATTGTACTGCCGGAATTCACCCCCACGAGGCAACGAATGCTACGGAGGAAGACTATGACGAAATTCTGCGATTAAGTACACCGGAGAATGCTCGGAACTATAAAATTGTGGCAATTGGCGAAACAGGGCTGGATTATTACTATGATTTTTCCCCAAGAAATGTGCAGAAGAACAATTTTATTCGTCATATTGCAATAGCAAGGGCAAACCGTATACCTTTGGTGGTCCACGATCGAGATGCGCACCAGGATTGTTTGACGATTTTGGAACAAGAGCATGCTTTTGATACCAAAGTAATCTTTCACTGTTTCTCCGGAAGCCCGGAATTTGCACGGATATTGGCGGACAAGGGGTGTTATTTTTCTTTTGGCGGTGCTATTACCTTTAAGAACGCTAAAAAATTCTCGGATGTTCTTCAGGCGATTCCGGAAGAACGCCTTATGTTGGAAACGGATTGTCCCTACATGACGCCGGAGCCACACCGAGGAACGCGCAACACTTCTGCCTACATTCCCTTAATTGCCCGAAGAATGGGAGAAATTCTGGGGAAAAAACTTTCGGAAGTAGAAAATCTCACAACCGCCAATGCAAAGGCGTTTTTCGGCATATAGCATGAATATACCGGCGAAAATAGCTTTATTTAATTACATAAATGTGCAAAGTGCACAAAAAACAATGAATTTTTTGTGATTCGTTTGACAGAGAAAAGTCCAATATAATAAAATTGTGGTGTCTGGGCTGTGCAGAATATGGCCTTGGTAAGATGATTCAAAGAAAGGAATTTTTCCACAGATATGCAGGAGTTTTCTTATAAGATGAAGAGAATAGCCCGATTTGTTGCATGTTGTGCCGGCGTTTTGTTGATAGCCGCCACAGTGGGTGCACTTGCTTTTTCCTTAGGAATTACAGATATCAGTGCCAAGAGTTCCCTTAAGATGACAGTATTGTCCGTTACGCAAGAAGCGAACGGTGTATTACAGGACAATGGCAGAAAACCGGTACAGTTTACCGTTCAAGTAGATGGGAAGACCTATCCGATTCTTACGCAAAGTAATACTGTTTCCGGCGCACTTAAAGAACATGGCATTCAGGTAGGAAGTCAGGATCAATTGACCGGCGCTGAGGCAGATTCTATTCCGGTTTCCGGTATGTCCGTCACATTAGTTCGGGTGACTACGGGGACGATTAAAGAAACGAAGACGCTATGGTCTCAAACAAAGTATGTTCTAGATAAGAGTTTAGCTGCAGGCACTTACGTGACTCGCAACCCGGGCAAGAACGGAAGTATTGTTTATACCTACGAAGTAGTTTATCGGGATGGCGAGGTTGTGTCCAAGACGTTAGTGGATACCGTGCGTACAGAGGCCGTGGACCAGGTTATTGCGTACAATGAGAAGCATTCTTTCGCGAATTCAAGAGGTCAGCAGGTAACTTATTCCAGCGCTATTGAAGGCATTGCTACCGCATATATTCCGGATGGTAAATGGGGCTATACCACTTATACCGGCAATCGTGCACGTCCCGGCGTTATCGCAGTGGATCCCAACGTTATTCCTTTAGGCACAAAAGTATACGTGCAGAGTCACAATTCCCAGTTTGGCGATTATGGTTTTGCCATTGCTTGGGATATCGGCGGCAGTATTAAAGGAAACAAGATCGATTTATTTATGGAGTCTTATGATCTTTCCATGCAGTGGGGTGTACGGGACGTGACCATCTATATCTTAGACGATCAATCCGTTGATGTATTTTCCTTGAGACAAGGGAACGAGGTGTTTATCAGTTAATGCGGGACCTTTATCCGGCAAAAGAAATGATGGCAGCCTACGGGATTTCCCCGAAGAAAAGCCTTGGACAGAATTTCCTGAACAATTTAGAGGTTGTTCGGGAAATTGTTTCATGTGCGGAAGTTTCCAAAGAGGATTTGGTTATTGAGGTAGGTCCCGGCCTTGGTGTTATGACCTCTATGTTGGCAGAAGCGGCCGGCTATGTTGCCGCTATTGAAATCGATTGCTCCTTAATGGAGCCTCTTTCTGCTTTAACCAAGATTCATGCTAATTTGACTATTTACAATGAAGACGTTATGAAGATGAATATTGGTGCTCGGATTGCGGAGCTTAGAGAGAAACACGGTCTGTCCAGGGTGAAAGTGGTTGCAAATTTGCCTTATTATATTACGACGCCTATTATTATGATGTTCTTGGAACAATACGCCGAGGAGTTATCTTCATTGACGTTTATGATTCAAAAAGAAGTGGCAGAACGTTTAACCTCGAAGAGCGGCGGGAAAGATTACGGTGCTATCACGGTGGCGGTAGGCTATTTTTCCCAACCCCAAATTTGCATGCACGTGGGTGCCCATTGCTTTATTCCCCAGCCTAATGTGGATTCTGCCGTTGTACGCTTGGACGTACGGGAAAACCCTCCTTTCCCGCTTGAGAATCAAGCTTATTTCTTTAAAGTGGTGCGTGCAGCATTCTGTCAACGACGGAAGATGCTTGCAAATGCCCTTGCGAATGCTCCTTATCTTGGCGTTACTCGGGAGCAGGTTGCCGAGGCTTTAGTCGTACTGTCTCTGGATGATAAAGTTCGGGGAGAAGTCCTGTCTCCTGCCCAATTCGGTCAGTTATCTAATCTATTATATAGCGTGTCTCAAATGACGAAATAAGACGAATTTCGTCGAACTGTTTTTGTTGACCCGAGTTTGAAATGCATGCTACAATTTAAGTGGTCGTTTCGCAGAAACGAATCTTTCTTCGGGGGAGGGAAGCCACTTGGACAGCAGGCATATTATTGAGATTGTAGACCGAAATCTGTGCGGACGCATGGATTTATCTAAGAATTATTCGGATAAAGAACTGAAACAATTGATCGACGACTGTTTAGACAGTCTTGAGAAGCGTATTCCCATGATTCAGTTAGACAGGGAAGGTATTGCTGCGTCTGTGTATAACGGTCGCAGACGGTTAGGCCTTATTCAACCGCTTCTGGAAGATCCTACTGTGAATGAAATTATGATTAACGGCACAGATGGCATCTTTATTGAACGAAACGGGGAATTGATTCAATATGAAGAACGTTTTCACGATAAGGACAAGCTTTTTAATTTAATTCAAACTATGATTGCATGGGTAAATCGAACGGTGAATGAGAGCAATCCCATTGTAGATGCACGGTTGATGAATGGTTCTCGTGTCCACGCGGTACTACCACCCATTGCACTCAACGGACCGGTGATTACCATTCGTAAATTTGCGGAAACGCCGTACACTATGGAGGACTTATTGGGAAACGGCACGTTAACGTCGGCGCAGGCAGCGTATTTAAAGGGCGCAGTACTTGGGCGGAAGAATATCCTCATTGGAGGGGGAACGTCCAGTGGCAAGACTACTTTTATGAATATGCTAGCTTCGTATATTCCTAATACTCAACGCATTCTTACCATTGAAGATTCCGCAGAACTGAGATTATCCCAAAGTAACGTGGTTCGTTTGGAAACCCGTAACGCCAATACGGAAGGGCGAGGGGAGATTAAGATGCGTGCGCTGATTAAAGCGGCACTTCGTATGCGGCCGGATCGGTTGATTATTGGGGAGGTCCGGGATGAAAGTGCATTGGAAATGTTGACGGCGCTATGTACCGGTCACGAAGGCTGTATGTCTACTGCCCATGCTAACAGTTGCAAAGATATGTTGGTTCGGTTGGAAACTATGGCGCTGTGGGAAGGCCATGTGAGTAGCCATGCCATTCGTCAGATGATCGTTTCAGGTGTCCACGTAATTGTTTATCTGACCCGAGAAGGGACCGGACGCCACGTACAGGAAATTTGTGAGATTGACGGCTTTCACCAAGATCAAATCGGACTTAAGCGCGTGGGGTAGGACTATGAAGGGGATTCGTCAGAAGAAAGTGCGAAAGTTTACGTTCCACGAACTGCTGTTCCTATGGACAATGTCGTTGGCTGCAGTTGTCGGCTGTTGTTGGTTGCTTTTTCAGCAATTTGGAATAAGTTTGTTGGTTGCCGGCATTTTGTCACCGCTGGTGTTCTGGAAAGTTCGTGTGATTTTGCAGGCGCGATTTGATCGCAGAGTGGAGAAAGAATTCAGTGATATTTTAGTTGTCTTGGCAGGTTCTCTTACGGCGGGCCTCAGTTTAGAACGTTGCATCGGCGAAATTGCAGATAATCCAAATTCGGAATACAAACTGCTTCGGAAAGAATTTTCTCGTATGCAGCAGCTGATTCAATTTAATTGGCCGGTGGAGTATGCTTTTGAGGAGTTTGCGGGTAGATTCCAGAATGGAGATATTCGTGTATTCAGTGCTGCCTTACAGACCGGTATTCCCGCGGGGATTAATTTGGTGGAATTAGTACGGCAGATTTCGGCGGCTGTGCGAATGAAACGCGATACAGAAGCAGAAATTACGCGGGTGTTGAATTTACCTAAGTATAACAATCGTATTGTCATGGTGATGCCTTTTCTGTCTGTTTTTGCAGTTCGGACGATTGCGCCCTCTTATGGTGCTTTACTGAATACGGGAATCGGTGGACTTATAATGGGCATTGCTTGCTGCTTGCTGGGACTGGCTTTTGTGTTAGGGGAATTTCTGGGAAGAATTCGGTATTGAGATTTCTAAGAGGGGGAGTTTTTGTGAGAGGACGAAGTGGTGCCTTCAAAAGTGCCGGTCTTGGTGCTTTGCTTTTATTGGGGTTGTCTTTTATTGCCGGCAATCATTGGACTTTTGGTATATTAATGGGCTTATTGGGGTGTGTCTGCGGTTTTTTGCTGCCTCTTCTGCTGGAAAGACGCAGAAAGAAACAAATGACGCGCATGATTACAATGGATATGGCTGATTACTTAACCTCTGTGTCCCTCCTAATGACCGCGGGTCTTACCATATGGGAGGCGCTTCGAAGAGCGTTGGAGGGAGGCGATTGCAAACGTCCGTTGTTTCGTGAGATTTCTACTGCCTTTGATGCCTATGACCACGGAAATACCTTAGATCAAGCAGAAGCGTTTGAACTTATGTCTGCCCGCCTTTCGATTCCTACTATGAGTACGTTTGTATGTGCCTTGGTTCAGAATTATAAGAAAGGGAGCGATGAGGTGGCTACCTTGTTTATGGAACTTGCCGGAAGATGTCGGGATGAACGGCGGGCTTTGGCCAGTAAGATGGCTGATGAAGCCACTACACTACTGTTGCTTCCTGCTGTGATCGCCCTCATTGTCATGGTGATAATCTTAGTGACACCGGCAATTCTTCAATTAATGGAAATATGAGAAAGGGGAGATGAATCATGAGATTATTTGCGTATATGCGTTGTATCGTCGGCGCGTTTACCCGGAGAATCGTTAGGAATGGGGACGGTATGGGTACGGTGGAGATTATTATTATCATTGCAGTATTAGTTACATTAGCATTAATTTTTAGGGGATTTATTATGGATTTGGCGGAGGATATTTTTGCTAAAATTCAAGAGAAGACGAATTCTGCTATTTCAGATTTATAAATAAGATTAGGAGCGTGTTTATGCGAATTGATCGGGAACGGGGCTGCTACCGTATTTCCTTTGAAAGCAGCATGGATTTGGTTACTTTGCAAAGACGTATTGAGGAATGTGGAGAGTGCATCGACGGCATTATTACTTCCGGAGAGCTTTCCCGGGAGGGCGATAGCTACGTTCTATGTATTCGTCATCGGGAATCCTTGAAAGATTATTTGGAACATCATATTTTTGATTTATTACATTTTGTCCATTTTCTACGCAGACTGCGTGTTTTCTTGGAATGTCTTCGGAAACAGCAGTTGTGTATTTATGACTGCGCTTGGGACGTGGATTGTATTTTTGTAGGAAATAATATAGATGTTTTGGAATTTGTATATATTCCCGGGATATCCTGCAGCACAGAAGGGGGATGTACGAAATCTTATTTTCGCTTTAGCGATATGTTGGCGGTTGCTTCTCTTCGTGTGTATGAAACTGAAATCTCCGCACTTCAAATGCTTTCTGAGGTGGTGGGCGCATTCAGCAAATGGGAAGATGAAGTGTTATTGCCGGGTGCGTACTGTGATACACCTTTTATAGAAGGGGAACGCAAATTACTTTCTTTTTGTGGCAATCGCAATCCTTTCGTACAAAGTGTGAAGAAAGCCTTTGAAGCAATTCGAGCCCCAAAGGTTGACTCCTCTGAACGTAACATTGAATTACCCATTTCATTTCAGATCAAGAAACATTTTCGACTTTGTTTGGAAGGAATCGGTCGATTGAAAGGACAGAAGATATCCCTGACTGCAGATGCAAGTTCCGAGGAAGAAAAGTGTTGGTATATTGGGCGAGAAACGAATTTTGCAGCAATGTGTCTGCCATATCCTGTTATCAGTAGGCGGCATGCGACCCTTTCTTGCCGAGATGGTGTATGGTTTCTAACGGATACGGATTCTGTAAACGGAACGTTTTTGGATCACATACGGATAAATCCGGGAACGGGATATCCTTTAATACGGGGGCATGAATTTTATTTTGCCCATCAAGAGATAGGATTTCGAGTCAGAAGAATATAGTCAAATGATTCATAAAAAAATTCGTCTGTTGGGCAATTTGAGTTACTGCAGCTCGATTTCCGGGTATATTAAATAAAGAGAATGTCTTTTGGAAATGCAGAAGAAGCATCATTTCTTCTTGCTCCAAAAACAAAGTTGTGATATGATATTAAAGTTCAAATAATATGTCCCGGGAGGGTTTTGCAGTGAGTTTTTTTAAGCAAAATATGGCGATTGATTTGGGAACTGCCACGGTGCTCGTCAGTGTGGGCAAGAAAGACGTAGTTATTAAGGCACCATCCATTGTAGCTGTTAAGGACGGCACGAATGAAGTGGTAGCGGTAGGCGATGAAGCCCGTTCTATGATGGGTCGTACGCCTTTTGATATTACTACGGTGAAGCCGGTTCAGAACGGCGTTATTTCCAGTTACACGATTACGGCGCACATGATTCGCTATTTTGTAGATAAAGCCATTAAGAATCCCTTGAAGCGCATCTTCCCGCCGGATGTCATTATTTGTATTCCCAGCAAGACTACCAACGTAGAACGCAGAGCGGTAGAGCAAGCTACATTGGAAGCAGGTGCCCGCCGTGTGTTTCTTGTAGAGGAACCGTTGGCGGCTGCTGTAGGTGCCGGTTTGGATATTTCAAGACCTTCCGGCCATATGATTATTGACGTGGGCGGTGGCACCACGGATATTGCAGTTATCTCCTACGAGGGCATTGTTACCAGCAAGAGCGTTAAGGTTGCGGGAAACACGTTTGATGAAACTATTAAGAACTATTTGAAGAAGAAGCATAATTTGCTGATTGGTGATAGTACTGCAGAATTGATCAAGCGGGAAGTGGGAAACTTGTATCACGGTATTCGCAGCAATTCTGTAGAGATTCGTGGAAGTGACTTGATTACAGGTCTTCCCAGCGAGCATATTATTACTTCGGAAGAAATTACGGAACCTTTAATCGATACTGCGATGCCGATCCTGGATGGTATTCATGCAGTTTTGGAAGAAACACCGCCTGAACTTTCTGCGGACATTTACGGCAAAGGTATTGTCATGACAGGTGGCGGCGCATTGATTGCGGGATTTGATGAATTAGTTCGCAAGAGTACCGGCGTGGATGTTACGGTAGCAGAAGATCCGCAACACTGTG
>JAZRHX010000277.1:0-1976 GCA_045644985.1 Clostridia bacterium
CGGTCAGTGTTTTAAATCTTTTTGGTTATACCGGTGGCGCTACCGTCGCCTGTGCTTCGGCGGGTGCAACGGTATGCCACGTGGATGCATCCAAAGGAATGGTTCAAAGAGCAGGGGAGAATGTGGCCCTATCCGGTCTGCAGGGCTGTGCGGTTCGCTATATTGTGGACGATGCATTTAAGTTTGTTGCAAGAGAAATCAAACGAGGCCATCATTATGATGGTATTATTATGGATCCTCCGTCCTATGGGCGCGGGCCGAATGGAGAAGTATGGAAATTAGAGGAACAACTGTACGATTTCGTTAAGGAATCCATGCAATTGTTGTCAGATAAACCTTTGTTTTTCTTGCTTAATTCCTACACAACTGGATTTTCTCCTGCGGTAACCGGAAATATTCTCCGTATGACTGCGCCGAAGCGTGCCGGCAGAATTCAAAGCGGTGATTTATTGATTCCGATTACTTCTATGCCCGGTACGTATCTTCCTTGCGGATCCTATGCTGCGTTAATGGGAGAGACCTAAATATGGCGTGTCCTTTTGATATTTTATACGAAGATAATCATATGATTGGTGTTGTGAAGCCAAGCGGTATTCTTTCCCAAGGCGACCGGTCCGGAAGTCCGGATATGCTTACGCTGATTAGTGCTTACATTAAAGAACACTATGAGAAACCGGGCAATGTGTTTGTTGGTTTGGTTCATCGCTTAGATCGAAATGTTGGCGGAACAATGGTTTTTGCCAAAACTTCCAAAGGCGCATCCCGACTTTCTGCTTCTATGCGGGAAGGGAAATTCTTTAAAGGATATTTTACCTTGACAAAACACAAATTACCGAAACCGGAAGGAATTCTTTTGAATCATTTGTGGAAAGATGAAAGCAAGAACCAAGTTTATGAGCGGAAAGATGGAAAGCTTTCTCGTTTATATTATCGATATGTTGGCTATTCCGGATTGTTTCACCTGTATTTTGCTATTCCAATTACGGGTAGAACCCATCAAATTCGAGCACAATTTGCTTTCTCCGGCGCGTCTCTTGTAGGGGACAGTAAATATGGAGATGCCCCTGCTGGTCAGGGTCTTCCCATTGGGTTGTGGTCCGGTGTTGTGGCGGTTCCTCATCCTGTGCGCCAGGCGGAGTGGGTCGTGCTTACCAGTGTGCCGCGAGGAAATCCTTGGGACAAAGATCCGCATATTATAAATATGCTCAAAGAATTTTGGACGTCTTTTGATCTATCCTTCTACAGGAAGGTTTATGACACGGAGGGGTAAAATGATATTTGATTTAATTGCGACTACCGCCTTTGGTTTAGAAGGAGTTGCTGCCCGGGAACTCATACGCTTAGGTATTGGGAATACACAAACGGAGAATGGTCGAGTGCGATTTAAAGGTGATTTTGATTGTGTTGCAAAAACAAATTTGTGGTTGCGCACAGCAGATCGCGTGTTGATTTGCGTAACAGAAGGTCCGGTGCATACCTTTGAAGATTTATTTCAATTGGTTAAAGCAGTTTCTTGGGAAAAATTTTTACCTGTGAACGCTTGTTTTCCTGTAACAGGTAAATCCGTCAAATCTGTGCTTTATAGTGTACCGGATTGTCAAGCAATTACAAAAAAAGCAATTGTTGAACGTCTTAAATCCGTATATACATTGGATTGGTTTGAAGAGGATGCTCCGATGTTTAAAATACAAGTCTCTATTTTAAATGATTGGGCGATGATTACTTTAGATACCTCCGGTGCAGGGCTCCATAAGCGTGGGTATCGAAAGGAAGCGACACGTGCACCAATTAAAGAAACATTGGCGGCAGGTATGCTCTTAATTAGTCATTGGAAGAAAGATCGTGCTTTGTTGGATCCTTTTTGCGGATCGGGAACGATTGCTATTGAGGCAGCTATGATTGCCCGTAATATCGCGCCGGGACTTAAACGGTCATTCCTATATGAACAATGGCCTTGTGTACCCTTAGGAACCAGG
>JAZRHX010000278.1:0-2436 GCA_045644985.1 Clostridia bacterium
GGGGGTGATGTTGGTAATCACTGCCACGTGAGGCGATACAGATAACGTCATCAATTGGAAACTGGAAAGTTCCAGCACCACCCGATCGGTCTCCCGAATATTGCCGATTTCCGCAATCAAAGGCGTACCAATGTTGCCGCCAAGCCAAATTTTTGTATCCGGGTTCCCGGTAAAATGGGCTTCTAACAATTTACTCACTAAAGTCGTCGTTGTTGTCTTGCCGTCACTGCCGGTGATCGCATACATTTTACAAGGGCACATGGACATGAACGCTTCCATTTCGCTGGTCAGCACCGCGCCTTTGGAAACCGCCGTCTGAATTTGAGGCAAATCAGGACGAATCACAGGTGATTTAAAAATCCGATCAAACGCCCCTGCCGCCAGGACATCCAAATAGTTTTCTCCCAGCACGGCCTCGCAAATCAACCCTTGCTCTTGGTACGCCTTTGCCGCCGCGCGCAGGGACTCGGTATCGTTCTTATCGAACGCCACAACTTCTTTGGTGCCGGCCTCTTTCAAAAAACGCAAAAGAGCTGCGTTGCTGATGCCAAGACCCAGCACCGCAACGCGCTCCTTCTTTAAATTCTCAATATAAGCATTTAACTTCTCATTCATTGATTCAGCGCCTCATCCATTAATTTTTGTAAAATGACAGGATTTGCTTTTCCGCTTGTCTTGGCCATGGCCTGCCCCATCAAGGACTTGGCTGCTGCCAATTTGCCGTTCTTGTAGTCGTTTACAGACTTCTCATTGGCAGCCAATACTGTGGCCACCACGTCGCGAAGTACGCTTTCATCATTGATTTGTGCCAGATTCTGCTCCTTTACCACGTCCTCCGGCGCCTTCTCCGTGCCCCAAATTTCTTTCAGCACTTTCTTGGCTGTAGAACTGTTGATTACCTGATCCACCACCAAATTGGAAAGCGATGCAAAATGTTCAGGACTTACGCAAATAGTCTGATCCTCCGGCGTCATCATACGGAATACGTCCGTAATTAACATGTTGGCCGCAATCTTCGGTGTCTTGGCAGTCTTTGCACAGGCCTCGAAGTAGTCAGACAATTCTTTGCTATCCGTCAGCTTCAAAGCATCGTAGGAAGACAAACCGTAATCTTGCTCGTACCGCGCCCGTCTTTCATCGGGAAGCTCCGGAATCGCCGCTTTCAAGCGAGCAATTTCATCTTCGGACAGCTCAATGGGCGGAAGGTCCGGATCCGGGAAGTAACGGTAATCATCCGCATCTTCCTTTCTGCGCATGGTGTAGGTCTTATTCTCCTCCTGGGCAAAGCGCCGGGTTTCCTGGACAATGGCCTCTCCTGCCTCTAGGGCATCCACCTGTCTTCTATATTCATATTCAATTGCCTTGGCAATAAATGTGAAAGAATTCAAATTCTTCATTTCCGTACGGGTGCCGAATGGCTCGCCCGGCTTATGCACGGAAAGGTTTACGTCACAACGGAGGCTTCCCTCGTTCATCTTACAGTCGGAAACGCCGGTATAAAGGGCAATGGAACGAAGTTTCTGTACATAATTGACGGCTTCTTGGGCGCTGCGAATGTCCGGCTCCGATACAACTTCAATGAGCGGCACACCGCAACGGTTACAGTCGATTAAAGTGCCCTTCTCGTCATCGTGAATCAATTTGCCGGCATCTTCTTCAATGTGGATACGGGTAATCCCGATTTTCTTAAGACCGGAAGGCTCCGTGTCGCTCTCGATTTCCAACCAGCCGTGCTCGCAAAGGGGCAAGTCGAACTGGGAAATCTGGTAGGCTTTGGGAAGGTCCGGGTAAAAATAATTCTTTCTGTCCTGCTTGGAGTAACGAGCAATGGTACAGTTGGTGGCAAGGCCGGCTTTCACCGCAAACTCCGCAACCTGACGGTTGAGCACCGGAAGCGTTCCCGGATAGCCCATACAAACAGGGCAACACTGGGTATTGGGTTCCGCACCAAAATCTGTGGGGCAAGAACAGAAAATTTTCGTTTTGGTTTTGAGCTCAATATGAACCTCAAGACCGATCACCATTTCATAGCCTTTATATAATTCCATGGTTCGTCCCTCCTTAAATGCCCTTCTCAAAACTGTTTGCTACGCGAAGAATGGTCTTCTCGTCAAATGCTTTACCGATTAGTTGAATACCAATAGGCAAGTTTTCAGCGCCCGTGCCGCAAGGAATGGAAATTGCGGGAAGTCCTGCAATGTTTACCGTTACGGTGTAAATATCGCCTAAATACATTTCCAAAGGATCCGTTACTTTTGCGCCGGACTTGTATGCCGTGGTGGGCGACACAGGTGCCATCACGCAGTCGCAATCCTCAAAGATCTTATTAAAGTCCCGAACCACCAAGGTACGTACCTGCAAAGCTTTCTTGTAGTACGCGTCATAGTAACCGGCGGACAGAGCAAAAGTACCCAGCATAATGCGGCGCTTGACCTC
>JAZRHX010000279.1:0-1882 GCA_045644985.1 Clostridia bacterium
TTTTTCATAATCTTTCTCCTATCTAACTATTGTTTACTTTTCTATTATGGATTCCTTGCTATGGGCAAGCTTTCTCTTTAAGAATCGGAAAATTCTCTGAATTAAATCTCCCTTTTCTTCACCATAGAAGGAAATCTTTCTTCCACCGATCAAAGCACGCTTCATTTGCTGCGAGCCAAAGATATACATGATCAGAATGGGTGCAAGCTGTAATATGTTACCAGCCATAACCTGATGCCATGGTGGTAATACGCCCTCTGCCTTCAGAAGACCTGTAATAGCAACCGGCAGGGTTTTTAATTTTTCCGTGTTGGTCATTACAAGTACCAAATAATATGTATTCCAGTTTCCGATGAAGGTCAAAATAAAGTGGGTAACAAAGACCGGGAATACCATTGGCACCATGATTTTCAGCATTATCTTCAGGTGACCCGCCTTGTCCATACGGGCAGATTCTATTATCTCCGAGGGAATCGCCTTAAAATTGTTCATGAACATATAGATACCGAACATTGCAACAAGAGACGGGAAAATAAGTCCTGCCCAGGTATCAATTAAGCCAAGCTTAGAATAAAGGAAATACATGGGTATCATTGTAGCTTCGCCCGGCAGCATCATTCCCAGCTGCTTAATTGCAAACAACAGCTTATTTCCCTTGAACTTCATGCGGGCAAAGGCGTAAGCCGCGGGAATAATGAAGAAATACTGCAAGCCCAATACAAGCACTGCAAAGGTAATTGAGTTGCCTAAATACTCTGAAAACTTCGCTTTATTCCAGGCATCCACATAGTTTTCTATATGCCACTCGTTTATCCAAAGTCCCGGGGAGAACAGAATTGCCTCATCGTATGACCTGAAGGACATAACGAACATCCAGGCAAATGGGTAAACGAAAATCAGTCCAACTCCAATCAAAAGCAAATAGTTAAGAATTTTCAAGCAGTACTTAACTCTTTTCTTTATTCGTAAATTTTGCAGTTGCTTTGGGGTTAGCTCGCGGATTATTGGAGAATATGCGCTTTCATCGCTGTGATCCATATCCGCAATCGAAAAGTCAAATTCTTTTTCTTTGATATTTACGCTCATTCTACCCCCTCCTTCTTATTTCTTTTTATCTGCAAATATACGGTTGTTTATAACTGTGCAGGTGCCGACAAGAATCGTTAGAATAATCGCGCCTGCCATAGCAAGTCCGTAATTGTAACCTACCCTACCTACTTTATATATCCAATAGCTTAATACCATTGAGGAACCCATAGGTCCGCCATCCGTCATAATCTGAATCGGAGCAAACACCTTAAAGGAGTTAATAAACTTGGTAATAAACACAAAGGAAAGCGTTGGAGTCAACATTGGAAGGGTGATTTTGAAGAACGTGGTTGCTTTTGAAGCCTTATCAAGCTTTGCAGCTTCATACACGTATGACGGTATTCCCTGCAAGCCGGCAATAATAATCAAAACGTAATATCCGATATCCTTCCATACCTGAACAAAGGAAACAGAGAGAAGCGACGTATTTTCCTGAATCAGCCAGCCGGGACCCTCAATGCCAAATACAGCCAGAATCTGGTTCACGATACCGTTCGGATTCAAAAGTGCGATCCAAACTATGGAAACCGATACCAGTGAAGCGATATGCGGAGTAAATACCATGGTCTGCGCGGCATTGTGAATTCGTGTGTTCTTTGATAACCAAGCAGCCATTGCGATGGTTACAACCGTCAGCAGTCCGAAGGTAAACAATGCGTAAAGAACTGTGTTTCCGATGGATTTTTGAAACTCCGTATCATATTTGAACATCATTTCAAAGTTCTTTATTCCAACGAATTTGGAGTTTTCCAAGTTTGCAAGATCCACCTTAAACCAAGCGGCAATCAACATA
>JAZRHX010000280.1:0-4122 GCA_045644985.1 Clostridia bacterium
CTATACTGGGATCTTTATTGTTTGGTGCATTCACAGCGCTACAAATTCGTGCTGCGGATTTTGCTGCGGAGTTTGCTTTCCTTGGCTTTATGACCAAGATTCCCTCTGCTGTGTATCAAATGTTGCCATTTGTCATTACGGCGGTCATTTTGATCATTTCATCCATTCGTCAGAAGAAAGAAGGCAACCAACCGGCATCCTGCGGAATTAACTATTATCGAGAAGAACGATAAAGATAGTTTTCTACAAATAATTCCTCAACGCATATCATAAAATTGCGGAAATACTTTCGTAATTTTATATTGGAGGAATGTGCAGTGATACACGCGGTATGTTATCTGTTTGGAAAAAAAGATACGCCCACGCTTCACGGAACTATCACATTCCGTTCTGTGACACACAATCGTATTGGCGTAGACGTGGATTTAAACGGAATAAAGGATGCGCAGCTTTATGGTCTTCGCGTGGGTGAGATGCTTTTTTCGCCTATGTTGGCAGATGAACAGGGTTGCATCCAAATGACTTTTTACCGAAATTGGTCCTCTTGTACGAATCTGTTTGGCAGTCCTGTTTCTGTTTTTCGGTATGATTGGACTGTACAACCGGAGAAATTGAAGCGACAGACAGTCGCGGTGGGGACGGTGCACCAAATTGCACACGGAAGTCTTGCTTATGATAATGGCAGGTGAAAGCGGTACAATGGCTTTTGCAAACAGCGTTTGTATGTGGAAAATTCGTGTGCAAATGCTGTTTTTTTCTATAAATTTTATTTGAAAATCATTTGACACTGCTCTTTGTTTTTGTTATAATAGCGCTGTTGTTCATCGCTGATGTGGCGAAATCGGCAGACGCAAAGGACTTAAAATCCTTCGGGGGCAACTCCGTACCGGTTCAAGTCCGGTCATCAGCACCAGCAAAGAAAATCACTTTTGTCTATGGGCAAAAGTGATTTTTTTTGTTCATTGCTTGACTTTTTCCCTGGGAATGATACAATAAAACCATGATTTTTTAAGAATAATTACATAGTTTAGTTATAAACAAAAGGAGGATTTATACATGAAATCTGTAATGAAGGTCTTTGTGATTTGTTTGATTTCCGTATTATTCTTTTGTGGTTGTGAATCACAAAAGCCGAAATTGCGGAAAGATGAATTTGTACCTCCGTCCGGCTATGTGTCTGTGGTTCAGATTACTGTAAATCCTACGTTAAACTTATATCTTGACAATAACGAGATGATTCTTGCGGTTGAATACGTAAATCCGGATGCGAAGACATGTTATGGGAAAGTGGAGAAAGATCTTGTGGGAAGCAATCTTACGCAGGGTGTTCAGACTGTGATCGATGCATTGGAAGAAGATGGTTATTTAGAGAATAATAAAGTAACTATTGATATTGTAGAAACTGAGAAAAAGAGTGAAAAGTTAGATATTCTTTCTTCTGTAACACAGTCTGCGCAAGAATATCTTGCGGAGAAACAAATTGAGGCGGAAGTGGTTTTGACAGAGATAACGCAAAAGGAAATGGAGAATAAGATTGCTGCGGAGCAGGAAGAAGCGAATCGGATTGAAGCTGAGAAGAAGAATCCTATACTCAGCCTTCCGCTTAACGTGGAGTATTTTATTGTAAAGCCCGAGGAAGAAGGTATTACCTTAAAGGGCATATATTTAACGTTTAAGGAAGACGGACGATATTCTTATGCAATGGTTCCGTTTCTAAATGATCCTTATGGGGAAGGTGAGTTTATCACTTACGAAGGACAGATTTACTATGTGGCTGGTGGTGGCGGTGGCTCCGGATCCTATGTGCTTACAGAAACTCAAATAATATTGTCGGAAGCCTATGATCTTGTATTTACTATGACTGTTGAGGGAAATCTTATCGTATCGCAAGCAGATCCCACTTCTGATTTCTTCGTTGTAGGAGACCAATTAATACGTCAATAGAAAGGTGATGGCTATGAGCGAGAAGAAATATATTGTCAGTTTGGATCAAGGTACCACAAGCTCCAGATGCATTATTTTCAACCATAATGGAGAAATTATTGCAACTGCACAAAGGGAATTTACCCAAATTTATCCCAAACCCGGCTGGGTAGAACATAATCCTATGGAAATTTATGCATCTCAAATCGGGGTTCTAAACGATGCCGTGATCCAAAATGGTATTGAACCGGAAGAGATTGCAGGTATTGGTATTGCAAATCAACGAGAAACCACGATTCTCTGGGATAAGAACACCGGAAAGCCTATTTACAATGCAATCGTGTGGCAATGCCGCCGCTCTGCGGATATTGTTGAACAACTCAAAGCAGATGGCTTAGAATCCTATATTCGGCATGCGACGGGTTTGATTCCGGATGCTTATTTCTCCGGAACTAAGGTGAAATGGATTTTGGATAACGTGCCGGGTGCCCGGGAGAAAGCAGAAGCCGGGGATATATTATTTGGTACCGTGGATACTTGGCTTGTGTGGAATTTAACCGGTGGCAAAGTCCATGTTACGGATTACACCAATGCATCCCGTACTATGCTCTATGATATACGCAACTTATCTTGGGATGATAAGCTTCTAGATGCGCTGAATATTCCGAAGTGCATGTTGCCGAAAGTATGTAACAGCAGTGAAGTATACGGTACTATGAAATTAAATGGTGTTGATATTCCCATAGCGGGGATTGCCGGCGATCAACAAGCCGCATTGTTTGGGCAAACCTGCTTTGAGCCGGGAGAAGCGAAGAATACCTATGGCACCGGATGTTTCCTTTTGATGAACACGGGGGAACAACCCTTTGAAAGTGAACATGGGCTGATTACCACGATTGCCAGTGGTTTGGATGGTAAAGTCACCTATGCGGTAGAAGGTAGTATTTTTGTTGCCGGCGCTGTCATTCAATGGCTTCGAGATGAACTAAAGCTATTAAATTCTTCTGCAGAGTCTGAAAGCATCGCTTTGTCTGTTCCGGATAATGGTGGTGTTTACGTAGTTCCTGCTTTTGCAGGATTGGGTACGCCTCATTGGGATATGTATGCAAGAGGTACTATTTGCGGTCTTACACGAGGAACCGGACGTGCGCACATTGTACGTGCTGCTTTAGAGTCTATTGCCTATCAAACTTGGGAAGTGGTTCGTACCATGGAAGCGGATACAGGCATGAAACTTTCTACTATTAAAGTGGATGGCGGTGCATGTGCCAACGATTTTTTAATGCAGTTCCAAGCAGATATATTAAACGGGGTGCAAAAACGTCCTGTTTGCCGAGAAACTACGGCGATGGGTGTAGCCTTTTTAGCCGGACTTGCTGTAGGATTTTGGCATGATACAGAAGAACTTCGCCATATTTGGAAACAGGAACGATTCTTTTGGTCACAAATTACCGAAGAAAAGCGAAATGTTTTGCTTTTAGGATGGCAAAAAGCGGTGGAAAGAAGCAAAGGCTGGTGCGAATAGGGGACTTGCTTTTATTGGCTAAATGGGATATAATTACAAAGATATTATTTTTATTTTAATTTATTTGGAGGTCATACTATGGTAACAGCAGGAGATTTCAAGAACGGTATTACATTTGAGATGGACGGCGGTGTATTTCAGATCGTAGAGTTCCAGCATGTAAAGCCCGGTAAAGGTGCTGCTTTTGTCCGTACGAAGATAAAGAACGTCATCACAGGTGCTACGGTTGAGAAGACTTTCAACCCCACTGATAAGATGCCTCTTGCGCATATTGAGCGCAAAGAAATGTCATACTTATACAATGACGGTGATTTGTATTACTTTATGGATGTTGAAACTTATGAGCAAATTCCCGTTAACAAGGATACTGTTGCAGACACATTGAAGTTTGTGAAGGAGAATGACGTATGTAAGATTTTGTCCTTTAAGGGAAACGTATTCGGCATTGAGCCTCCCATCTTCGTAGAGTTGGAAGTAACTCATACAGAACCCGGATTTAAGGGTGATACGGCAACAGGGGCCACCAAGCCTGCAACCGTTGAGACCGGTGCTATGGTTAAAGTTCCTTTGTTTATCAACACAGGCGACCGTATCCGTATCGATACAAGAACTGAATCTTATATGGAAAGAGCGTAAAGGAGGCTATTTGTATGGCATATTTATCTGAACGTGTT
>JAZRHX010000281.1:0-1907 GCA_045644985.1 Clostridia bacterium
AGCGTCACCAATAGTTTACAAATTGCAATCCAATCAATTAAACATTTTACAATTTCCAACAGCACTTGGCGATAAATGTAGAAAATGGATTAAAACCCTCCCACTCTCATTTGGCTACCACAACAAAATATGCTATACTACCCTACGGTGATATTTATGTGGAAGACAATCCTGATAATCTTATTAATCATACTTGCGATTTTTACGTGCCTGTGCATACTCGTATCCGCGCTACTGTTCCGTTTTGCCTGCAAACGCGTCAAAGATAAGAAGTCTAAAGGGAAAGAAAAGCTGGCGGAGGTAACACCGGACTCTAGGGACCAAGTCATTCACGACGGGATTGTTTACTTAAAGGCACAGCCCCAAGAAGAAGTTTCTATCATAAGCCATGACGGGCTGACACTGCGAGGCGTTTTCTATCCCGCCCACAGCAAAACCGCAGAAAGAACCATTTTGTGTGCCCATGGTTTCTACAGCTACGGGCTCCATGATTTTGGAGCAGTCGCAAACTTTTATTTGGACAATCAATGTAATATGCTGGTGATTGATCACCGGGCACACGGAAAGAGCGAAGGTAAGTATCGTACTTTCGGGGTAAAAGAACGGTTGGATATTGTAGATTGGACACGCTGGCTCGTCACACGAGACGTCGATATGCCGATTTACTTAGACGGAATTTCCATGGGGTGTTCGACCGTATTGATGGCTTGCTCCTTGCCTTTACCTAAACAAGTCGTAGGCGTCATTGCAGATTGTGGGTATACCTCTCCGAAGGAGATTTTTACCCACGTGCTGAAACTTTGGTTTCATCTGCCGGCATTCCCGGTCCTGCCTATTGCCGGTATTTTCTGTCGTCTATTTGCAGGATTCTCCATCCAAGAAGACACGCGCCGGCACATTGCAGATTTGCAACTGCCCATTATGTTCTTCCACGGCGAAGGCGATAATTTCGTACCCACCTATATGAGTCAACAGAACTATGATGTCTGCACTTCTCCCCATAAATCTATCAAAATCACGCCAAAAGCCGGCCACGGAGAAAGCTACTTAATAGATCGTTTCGGCTGCGAAACCCATATAAAAGAATTTTGGAGACTCTGTGAAGGTCTCCAAAATCAGTAATTATCATCGCAGAAGAATTCCCTTACATCTTACTGCATTGCTTCCCATTGTTCCCTTGTAATCAACAGTTGTCTGGGTTTGCTTCCATCGCTACCTGAAATCACACCCATACGCTCTAACGCATCCACCACTCTAGACGCTCTGGAATAGCCTAATTTCAATTTCCGTTGCAAGAAGGACGTAGATAATTGTTTGTATTCAAAGGCCAATTCTGCGGCAGCTTGAATCACTTCTGTATCACAGTCTTCTTCATCCCCGCTACTACCTCCGGAGTTTTGATTGGTATTGCTGTTCATCTTAGCTTCCATAGAGGCTTGAATCTCTTCACTGTAGGTTACCGTTCCGCAAGAACGCTTAATATCAGATACCAAAGCCTCGATTTCTCCGTCAGATACAAAAGCGCCCTGTACCCGCAAAGGCTTTGACATACCAATAGGATGGAAAAGCATATCGCCGCGACCCAACAATTTCTCCGCACCACTTCCGTCTAAAATCGTTCTTGAATCCACTTGCGAAGATACCGCAAAAGCAATTCTGGATGGAATATTCGCTTTAATCAAACCGGTAATAACATCCACAGAAGGACGCTGTGTTGCAATAATGAGATGTAAACCTGCCGCTCTCGCTTTTTGTGCAAGACGAATGATGGAATCCTCAATTTCCTTAGCAGCCACCATCATCAAGTCGGCAAGTTCGTCAATAATGATAACAATCTGAGGCATTGCCGTAAGCGTCTTTCGTTTCGCCGCCAGCGCATTGAAAGCACGAATATCCCGCACGTTGTA
>JAZRHX010000282.1:0-9123 GCA_045644985.1 Clostridia bacterium
CGGCACGCTCTGAATGTCGAGTTGTACTGAATGCCGGATGTCCGGAAACCCTGGAAATCGGCATGGATTTAATGGATGCCGGTCGCCGGGTGGATTGGTTCTCGGCTAAACTTCCCACTATGTCTTATCCGGAAGGCTTCGGACGGATGGCCTATTATATGAACGATTGGATTTATGTCAAAGGGGAAGGGAAGACCATTTCCGTTGATCGTGAACAGATGTTGCTTCCCGGCATACATAACGTGGAGAATCTGATGGCTGCGGTTTGTGCTTGCGGAGAAGAAATCACAGAAGAAGACGTTCGGCAGGTAGCCACGTCTTTCGCCGGCGTTGCCCACCGATTGGAATTGGTTCGAAAGATTCACGGTGTACCGTATTACAACAGTTCCATTGACAGCAGCCCCAATCGCACCATTAACGCATTGTCGGTGTTTAAAGGCAACGTGGTGCTGATTGCAGGGGGAAAAGACAAGGGAATTCCTTACGACGCTATCGGTCCTGCCTTGGCGGAGAAGGTGAAGACATTGATTTTAATTGGTCCTACCGCAGAGAAAATTGAGCAGGCATTGCAAGCTTGTGACCCTGACGGAGCTGTTAAAGTTATCCATTGTGAAACTTATCCGGAAGCGGTACAATGCGCTTACGAGGCTGCTGTTCCAGGAGATGCCGTACTTCTTTCTCCTGCCAGCACCAGTTTTGACCGTTTCAAAAACTTTGAGGAACGGGGAAATGTGTTCAAAAACTTAGTTTTACAGCTTCCTTCATGAAAAATTCGTAAAATGAGTTATTGACACTGTTGAACAAAAATACTATAATACTTTTGTTAATCTTGCATAAGTATGTGTGGGGTTCTTTATGGTATTGTAAAGGATCTCTTCGAATAAATCTTTATCATTGTACGGAAGGTTGGGCGTATGAACAAGAAGAAGAAGAAAATTATTCGTTGGTCTGTCGCTGCCGCTGCTTTGTTGCTGGTTGTTATTATCGTAGCATCACTTTTCGGCGGTCAGGATGCCGTAGCGTCACAGTTCTATGTTGAGAACAGTGATTTAATGGCGTTTAACCCCTATATGTCGACGGAGAACCGTTTGGATAACAGCTTGCTGGAATACGGCAAAGTGTTATCTAAGTATCAAGAGAAAGGATACAAAGATTATAAGGGTGATCCGATTTCTTTGAACTTCCAGTCTGCTAAAGAGTGGAATACCGATTCCTATGTCAAATTTACAGCGTCTACTGTATATGACGCGGAAATCGGCGGCGTTAAGTATTATGATAATTTGAGCAAAGAGTGGGTAACCGTTTCCGGCGAGGATTTCCCGGATGCTTTCTATACCACAGAAGGTGGAACCACGGTTAACTTCGTTGTGGACATTCCGGAGAGCGGCTTGTATTCCATCAATATGGATTATCTCATTTTAGATGCGAAAGATGCTGAAATTTACGTGTCTATGATGGTAGATAACAAACTTCCGTTTAAAGAAGCCTCCAACATGGAACTCAAGCGTATGTACGGTTTCTACAATACGAATTTAGAAGAGAACAAAGATATTTCCGGCAATCAAATCCGACCTAAGCAACAGGAAATCTTTGGCTGGCAGAACACCACTGTGACCAACCCTGAAGGTGTTTACCGCAATCCTTACAAGATTTATTTGAAAGCCGGACAGCGCACCATCACCATGAAATTCTATAACCAACCCGGCGTGATTGGAAGCGTTTGTTTGACAGCTCCTCGCAACAGTGTTTCTTATGAAGAATATCGTCAGTCTGTGGGAAAGACAGATAAAGTATATAACGGCAATGCAATTCGCTTTGAGATGGAAGTTCCCGACTACACTTCCGGTGTTAGCCTTCGTATGGAATACGATAATGACTATGCATCTTCTCCTGCATCCTATAAAGTAATTCGTTACAATGTTTTTGGCGGCGCACGTTGGAGTTCCGGCGGTGACGCAGTACATTGGTCTTTTGATGTTCCGGAATCCGGTTGGTATCAAATTGGATTTAGATATCAGTCGTTAAGCACCAATGTCGCTGCGTATAAGGAAATTCTTTTTGACGGAAAGATTCTTTTTGAAGAATTGGAAGAATACTGTTTCCCCTATGCAGACGGTTGGATTGGCGACTGTTTGAAAGACAAGGACAATGCGCCGTATTTGATTTATTTTGAAGCAGGCACGCACACCATGACTTTGACCAATAAGTTAGGGCCCTTGCGTCATACATATCAATCTTTAGATGAGAGCATTGAGTCTATCTCCAACATGATTACGCAGATTGCAAAGATTACGGCGTCTTCCAGAAGTGAATCCGGCGGTTATGTTGTAGATAAGAACCGTGATTGGGATCTTCAAAAGTATTTACCTGATCTTCAAGACGATCTTACAAATTATGTGCGCACTTTCGAGAAGTGTTATAAAGATATCAAAGTAGCAAACGGTGGCAAGCTTCCTTCTTACGGTTCTGCCGTCAAGGTTGCTTGGGAATTATTCAAGGAACTGGATGATGATATGGAGAAAGTTCCTACGTCCCTAAATGATATCAGTGATGCACTTACCGGTTTGAGTAACACAATGGTATCTGTTAAAGAACAGGCGATTACCATGGACTATATGGTAATATCTGAAGAAGGCTACGCTTATAAAGAAGCATTTACATCATTCTTTGAAGATTTGTATGTGGGTATTATTCGTTTTAAAGATACCTTTATTAAAGACTATTCTTCTGTAGGTACCAGAGAAACTTCCAATGATGACATGGTTGAAATTGAAGTTTACGTGTCAAGAGGCCGTGAGTATGTAGATATTATGCGTAACCTGGTCGCAGAGCAGTTTACACCGGATTATGGCGTAAAGGTAAATCTGAACATGGTTGCCGGTTCTTCGGAGGGCTTGATCATGCAACGTTATGTTGCCGGGACAGCTCCTGATGCAGCTATTTCTATTGGTATTGGTACTCCTTTCGAATACGCGGTTCGTGGTGCGTTGCTTCCGCTCAATAAGTTTGAAACTACTACTTTAAATGGTAACAATGTGCTTGGTTTTGATGATTTACTTGCTCAATCCTATTATGAGAATGCAGTTACACCGTTCTTATATCAAGGAAATTACTACGGATTCCCGGAAACGCAGAACTGGATGGCATTGTTCTATAGAACTGATATTTTTGAAGAATTAAACTTAGATCCTCCGGATACATGGGAAGATGTATATAATATTCTTCCTGCGCTTACAAAAGACGGTTACAGCTTCTATTATCCTTATGGCGTAGGTAACTATACACCGTTCTTGTATCAGCACGGCGGCGATTTCTATGATTATAACGGCTTGACTTCTGCGCTGAATACGAATGCTGCATATGATGCTTTTGTAGAGTATTCTGATTTGTTCTTACAGTACAACTTCATTTACGCGGCTGATTTCTATATGCGATTTAAGAGCGGCGAGATGCCGGTTGGTATTGCTGACCTGGCGTTCTACGGAAAGCTGAAGTATTCTGCACCTGAACTTAATGGTAAGTGGGAAATTCTTCCGGTTCCGGGACACGCAGTTACCAATGAAGCAGGGGAGACTGTGGTTGACCGTTCTTGGAATGGCGTAGCCTCTTGCAGCATCATTATCAGCAGTACCGAGTACCCGGAAGAAACCTGGGCATTCCTCCAGTGGTGGTCTTCTGACGCTGTACAAGAAGAGTACGGTCGCGAGGTAGAGGCAACCTTTGGTGTAGCTTCCAGATGGAATCCTGCAAATAAGAATGCAATTGCGACGCTTCCTTATACATTCGACGAGTTGGATGTCATTTACGAGCAATGGTCGTGGCTTCAAGAGTCTCCCAACGTCTTGGGTGGATATTACACCAGCCGTTATTTGACAACTGCACTGAACCAGCATGTTCTTCAAGGTGTAAACGCACGCGTTGCTCTAGAAGATGCGATTAAGGAAATTAACAAAGAAATGCTGAGAAAGCAAGAAGAGTACAGAATTGCTGAGAAGGGCGGATCCGTTCTTCGTGAAAGCAAGTATGGTAATTAATGGATAGGGAGATGTTTTGTTATGAGTAAAGATATTGATCCTGTACAGAACAAAAAGAATTCCCCGGCGAAACCAAAGAAACGTTTCTTCAACGTGGAGAAACGCTTTGGTTATACGATGCATGAGATTTGGAATCATAAGATATCCTATGGCTTAATTGCTCCGTTCTATATCTTGTTTATCACATTCTCATTGCTCCCGCTTATTGCTTCTGCCGGTTTGAGCTTCTTCTATTGGAACGTTTTGGAAGCTCCCATATTTAACGGTTGGACTAACTATGTATATTTGTTTGTAGACGACGCATTGTTCTTAAAGGCATTAAGCAACACGTTGTATTATGCCATTATTGTAGGACCGGTTGCCTACATATTATCCTACTTCCTTGCTTGGTTTATTAATCAGGTGCCCAGCAAAGTTCGTCCTATTTATACGCTGGCGTTCTATGCACCTTCTTTGACCAGTAGTATTGCCATGGCGGTTGTATGGAGCGTAATGTTCTCAAACGATAGTACCGGTTATTTGAACTCCTTGCTCTTGAATTTGGGTATTATTTCTGAACCTATCTTGTGGACAACGGACGTTAACTGGATTATGCCAGTCGGTATTATTGTAGCACTGTGGTCCAGTTTAGGAACCGGATTTCTTTCTTTTGTTGCGGCATTCCGTGGTGTTGATAGGGAATTATATGATGCGGCGGCAGTGGACGGGATCACTTCTCGTTTCCAACGCTTATTGTATGTAGACATTCCCCAGACTATGCCACAGATGTTGTTTGCAGCCGTTTTACAGATTACCAGTTCTCTTTCTGTAGGTGCAACCCTTGCGGGTCATCCTACACCGGAAGACGCCGGTCTTACCATTATGTTGCACCTGGGAGACTATTCAGGCCAGAGATTTGAGGTAGGATATGCTTCTGCAATTGCGGTTGTGCTTTCTGTACTGATATTAGGTCTTGGACGTATGGCCTTTAAGGTTTTGGCAGATAAGGAGTGAGTGCGGCTATGTTTCAAGTTGATGTTGACTATTTAAAGAAGGCGAAGAAGCGTAAAGATTATGCAGGTCGTGTCATCCTTGTGTTTATGACGATCTTTGGATTGATCTTCTTGCTTCCGCTTGTATATTTGGTTTGTACTGCATTTAAACCGCCGGAGGAATTGTTTTTATATCCGCCGCGTTTCTTTGTATCCAATCCTACTATGGATAACTTCAAACAGTTGACCATGGTTACAGCAAACAGCTTAGTTCCTTTCACAAGATATTTATTTAATACAGTGTTGATCACTGTAACGTATATCTTCTGCTTGGTATGGATTTCTACGATGGCTTGTTATCCGCTTTCAAAGCATAAGTTCCCGGGAAAGAATGGCTTATTTAAACTGGTAACTACCGCACTTATGTTTGTGTCTGCAGCTGCCGGTATTCCGCTTTATTTGATTATTACTTCGCTTCATATTGATAATACATATTTGGTATATATCTTACCGGGACTTGCGTCTCCTACAGTTTTGTTCTTGATGAAACAGTTTATGGATCAGGTTCCGAATGAGATTTTTGAGGCGGGAAAGATTGACGGTGCATCCGAATGGAAGTTATATACTGAAATTGCACTTCCGCTTTTGAAGAATGCGCAAGCAACCGCCGTTATCTTAACATTTAGCGGTATTTGGAATGAATCTGCCACGTCTACAACCTATATCTATAAAGAGCAACTTCGTACACTGGGCTTCTTTATGTCGACTATTGGCGGTGGTGTTGCTCGTCAGGGTGTTGCCGGTGTTGCCGCATTGATTATGACGTTCCCGAGTATCATTATTTTCGTTATTCAACAGAGCCGCGTTATGGATACTATGGCGCACTCGGGTATTAAATAGGAGGAAGTGTTCATGAAGACCAGATTTTACAAACTGATTATGGTAACACTGCTGCTCAGTTTATTTCTTTCAATTGGCGGAGTTGGGCAAGCAAAGGAGCCGTATGCGAGTTACTATCTGAACGGTAACATCGCCATGAAAATTCCTGCCCCTTATGAAGTTGTGACGGTTATTGACTTCCCCACGACAGAAGAAGGTCGCATGAGTAATCCTACTGATATGTTTATTGGAAGTGATGATAAGATTTATATTGCAGATACGGGCAATAACCGTGTTCTTGTTATCAATCCTGCTGATGAGAATGGTATCTATAGCTTGAATAAGATTATTCAAGGTACTTCTACTTATGAACAAGGGGATATGGCGGCACTGAAAGAGCCTACCGGTATTTATGTAGATGAAGATGGTTCCGTTATTGTAGCAGATAAGGGAAACGGCCGTTTGGTTGAGTATACAAAATACGGCAATGTTAAATTCTCCTATCCCACACCTTCCAGTGATTTGTTAGCATCTGATTTCCGATATATGCCGTATAAGGTAACCAAAGATCAACGTGGTTATCTTTACGTTGCCAGTGAATCGGATTCAAATGGTATTTTGATGTTAGATGCAGACGGTACATTCCGTCAGTATTATGGTACAAACAAAGTTACGTTGACTTTCTGGGAATCTTTAGCTAGACTTCTTTGGAATCGTGAAGACAGAAAAGGTTCAATTGTTACATTGCCATATACATTTAACAATATTTTCTCCGACGATGCATATATTTACGCCACCACAACCACGGCTACACCGCCTCAGGTTCGTAAGATTAATGCAGGTGGTACGGATGTAACGTATGCTTCCTACAACTTTGCAGATGGTTCTATTCTTCGTTCTCAGAATGCGATGAATCAAATTTTCTGTGACGTTACAGTGGATAACTATAACAATATGTTGATTTTGGATCAGCAATATGGTCGTATTTACGAATATAACGAGAACGGTACAAACTTGTTTGCTTTCTCTACGAAGGGAAGTGGATACGGTCAGCTTGCTCTTCCTTGCAGTCTTGAAGTAGACAGTGCAGGTCGAATCTATGTATTGAATAAGCAATCCGGTACAATTACTGTTTTTAAGACCACAGAGTTTGCTGATTTGATTCATGAAGCGAATGCTTTTTATTCTAATGGTGATTACGATAAGGCATTCCCAATTTGGCAGACGGTACTGGATAAGGACAGCTACTATACTTTGGCGCTTCAAAATATGGGTATGATTCATATGCGTAAAGAAGATTATAGTACCGCTATTGAGTATTTCTACGATGCAATGGATGCTGCCAATGCTTCTGAAGCTTTTACTGAAATTAGAGCTATCTTCCTTCGAGATAATTTCTCTATTATCATGTCTTCTGTCGTTATTCTTCTTGTGTTGTGGGTTGTATTACTTACTGTTAAGCGTAAGAGACGGAAGAAGTATGGTATTTCTCAAGAAAAACAAAACTTCTTTACACCTGTTCGACATTTTGGAAGAAGACTGAGTGGTGTCGTTCGTCATCCGATTGATACATTTGAGGCGATTCGTTATGAGAATCAAGGCTCTTATGTTGATATGTTTGTTATTATGATTGCGTATACGGTGTTGTCTGTAGTTTCTGAATATTGTGTAAGCTTCATTTACAGAGGCGGTCAGCCGTTGGAATTTATTAATTCATGGATTACTATCGGGATTGCGGTTCTTCCTTGGATTGTGATTTCCGTTGTTAACTACGGTGTTACAACTATTATGTACGGCGAGGGACGTTTCCGGGATGTTATTATTGGCGGTGCTTATTGCCATGTTCCTTTGATGTTCTTAATTCTGCCCATGTCGCTTTTAACCCATGCATTAACGCTGGACGAACAGGCATTGTATAACTTGTTCTACACCATTTTGTATATCTGGATTGGAATTTTGGTGTTCCTTTGTATTAAGTCGGTACACGGTTTCCACCCGGTGAAAGGCGTAGTTGTGTTCTTCTTAACCGCAGTAGGTGTAGTCGCTGTTATCTTGCTATTTATGATTGTGTACGGTTTAGCTGATCAGATGTTCAGCTTTATATTCCAGTTTGGTAAGGAGTTGAGTTATCTTGTCTAAAGTAAATAAAGAGCCCAACAATAATGCTGCAACAAAGGCAGATAAAGTAGAAAAGAAAGCACGAGAGAAGAAGGTTCATATGAAACCCACCTGGAAGAAGCTTGTCACTGTGAGCGTATCGCTTCTTCTGATTATTGTTTTGATTGTAGTTCTTTTGAGTGTTGCTTTTGGAAATCCTGATAGCCTGTCTTTCTCCGAAGATGGTATTGTTGCCAGTGATCCGCAAAAGATTGATACAACGAAAGGCTTGAATGGACGCCTTTTGTCTGATTCCGGCATGACCGTTTTTGCAGATAATGGAAAGCTTCGGTTGGAATATTCGCCGAAGGACGATTTATTCCTGGTTGTGGATTGCAATACCGGTCGTGTGTTCCGCAGTTATCCGGAAGCAATTTATCAAGATGACGCAGAGCAAGAATCTGATCTTGAAATTTTTAGTCCAACTATGGAAACCAGTGCGCGAATTACTTCTCCTGTCTTTATTGGTTACACAAAATCCGGTATGGATGGCGGTGTCATCAAAGGTATTAATCAGATGAAGAATGTTACAAAGAACATTCACTTCATCAGAGATGGTATTCAGTTAGTATATGAAGTTGGTGAACTGGAGTTAAGTTTTACAATCGAGATTACTATCCAAGATAATGCTTTAGTCTATAAGATTCCGAGAAACGGTATTGTTGAAAGAGAAACAGCAAAGTGGGAAGAAGAGGATCGTCGTCCTTTACTTACGTCTTTGGCCGTCCTTCCGTATTTCGAGGCACATCGTAACGGTGATTCCGGTTACTACGTTACACCGGATGGTTCCGGTGCATTGACTTATTTCAATGTTCCTCGCGTAAACAATTATGTGGAATACTCCAAACGGGTTTACGGTATTGATCCTACTTTTGATCGATTATCTGAACCGGATTACGCCGGTGAGAATTTGTCTCTTGGTGTATACGGTATTGTAAATGACGAGTATATGATTACTTCTTTTATTGACTCCGGCGAGACCGCTGCGATGCTTAAGATTGCAAATCCGGGTGTTAATAACTTGCCTTTTTACTCGATTTATTACCAATTTAATTATCGGTACTTCTACAAATTGCAAATTT
>JAZRHX010000283.1:0-4811 GCA_045644985.1 Clostridia bacterium
AAATGCACGCTTTGCTGACGGATGAACAAGTTTCCGTGGTAGCAGACGGAATTGGCATTGTTAAGGCAGCAGAAATGTTAGATTATCCTGTTGCGGAAAGAATTCCCGGCGTGGATATTGCGGAAGCTTTGATGATATATGGAAATGAATTGGGCAGGAGCATCTTCCTTTTGGGGTCCAAACAGGAAGTCCTGGATGCTATGTTAAAAGTCATTGGGGAGAAATATCCAAATCTCTCTGTTGTCGGAGCCATTCACGGCTATGTGCCGGACAAAGATGCGGCTTTTGAAGAAATTGCGAAAGTGCAGCCGGATATTGTGTTGGTGGCGTTGGGAATCCCTGCTCAAGAGAAGTTGATTTACAAGCATTACAGCCGTTTTGAGAAAGGTATTTTTGTGGGGGTAGGAGGAAGTTTAGATGTGCTCAGCGGCAGTAAAGAACGTGCTCCATCCTTCTTCATCAAACATAACTTAGAATGGTTATACCGAATTGTCAAAGAACCCAAGCGAATCAAACGTTTCTATAACAGCAACGTGAAATTTATTCTCCGTGTTCGAAAAGAGCGTACACACCGGAAGCGAGCAAAAGGAAGTGCTAACCATGATTAAAGTGATGAGTATATTCGGTACGCGCCCTGAAGCCATTAAGATGGCGCCGTTGGTGAAGGAATTGGAGCGCAGACCGGAAATTCAAAGTATTGTTTGTGTTACCGCACAGCATCGGGAAATGCTGGACCAAGTGCTGACAACTTTTAACATTCATCCCGATTATGATTTAAATATTATGCAGCAGGGTCAAACCCTTGCGGATATTACCACAAGAGCCTTACAAGGTTTGGATAAGGTTATTAAAGAAGCAAAACCGGATATTATTTTGGTTCACGGAGATACTACCACCACGTTTGCCGGTGGTTTGGCCGCGTTCTACAATCAAGTTGCAATCGGTCACGTGGAAGCAGGTTTACGTACGTACAACAAATATTCTCCTTATCCGGAAGAAATGAACCGGCAAATGGTGGATTGTATGACCGATCTGTTTTTTGCTCCCACAACCTTGAGTCGAGATAACTTATTGAAAGAAAATATTCCGGCGGAGAAGATTTACGTAACCGGAAACACCGCCATTGATGCGATGGAAACCACCGTAGATGCAAATTATCGCCACGAAGTGCTGGAGTGGGTAGGGTCAGATCGAATGATTCTGCTTACGGCACACCGGCGGGAGAATTTAGGGGAGCCTATGAAAAATATTTTCCGAGGCATCCGTCGTGTCTTGGAAGAAATTTCTGACATAAAAGTGGTATATCCCATCCATAAAAATCCATTAGTGCGTGACGCGGCAAAGGAAATTCTTCAAGGCTGTGATCGGGTTCGCCTAATTGAGCCCTTGGAGGTTTTTGACTTCCATAATTTCCAAAATTCTTCTTATATCATTCTAACCGACAGCGGTGGCATTCAGGAAGAGGCCCCCTCTTTGGGCAAGCCGGTATTGGTTCTTCGGGATACCACGGAACGTCCGGAGGGAATTGAGGCAGGTACGCTGAAATTAGTGGGAACCGATGAAGACGTTATCTATCGGGAAACTTTGCGTCTGCTTACAGATGTTTCGGAGTATGCCCGAATGAGCAAAGCCTCCAACCCTTACGGAGATGGGAAGGCCAGCCAAAGAATTGCAGATGCCATTCTTGAGAAGTTCAAAAAATAGGAGGCTGTATACGTGGAATTAAGTATCATTGTTCCGGTATATAATACAAAAGACTATTTAAATAAATGCGTAGATTCCCTGCTTGCCTGTGATTGCACGGATTGTGAGATTCTATTAATTGACGACGGTTCTACAGATGGAGAAAGCGGTGCTTTATGCGACCGCTTGGCGGAAGCAAATTCGCAAATTATTCGGGTGATCCATCAAAAAAACAAAGGTTTAGGCGGTGCGCGCAATACGGGCATTGAAGCGGCAAAAGGGGAGTTTTTGTTCTTCGTAGACAGCGATGATTGGGTTGTAGCGGGGGCTTTGGATCGGCTTAAAGAGGCTGTAGGTAAAAATCCAGAGGCGGACATTGTTTCTTTTGGCTTCCTGCTAGAGGATGAACAAGGGGTGCGCCCTTTTCATCAAGGTTCTGATTTCAACACAACGCGTATTTTCACGCTGGAAGAGCGACCGGAGTACATGTTGCTGGCGCCAAATGCATGGTGCCGTATCTGGCGGAAAAGCTTATTTGTTGACCATCATATCTATTTTCCGGATCGGGCTTGGTATGAAGATATTCGCTTAGGAACAAAATTGTTTCCCTTGGCAAAGAAAATTGTATGGATTCCGGATGCGTTATATGTTTATTATCAACGCTCCGGCTCTATTATGAATTCCGGCAATGTTGAACGAAACCGTGAAATTATAGATGCATTTGACGATTTGTTGGAATGGTACAAACAACAAGGGTTGTTTAAAAGATATGAAGCGACCTTGCAACGTCTTTGCGTGGAACATCTTTATTTGGCGGCTTCCGTGCGCGTACTTCGCATAAACCGTAAACATCCTTTAGTGAAAACATTTTCTTTACACATACAAAAACATTTTCCGGATTATCGAAAGGCGAATTATAGGGATATGCCCGGCGGGCGAAAATGGGTGCTTTTTTTGCTTAATACGCGACAATATTGGCTAATTGCGCTATTATTTAAAATGCGTGATCGTCTTAGACGGAAAGAAGGTAGAGGGTTTTGATGCAAAAGTGTAAGCACGTTTTGACAGAATATGCCCATATTTTTGTGGCGGTGTTACTTGTTTTACAACCGCTTATGGACGTATTGTCTTATTGGTTTCAAATGCTGAACCTGCCATCTGCCATCACCTTGATTTTGCGCTTGGTTGTTTTGTCGATTGCTTGCTTGTGGGGTTTTTGTATTTCCAAAAGGAAGTGGATTTATTGGACTGCGCTGCTTGTGATGGGTGCGGTTTACGGTGGACACGTATTTGCATGTTTACAAGTTGGCTTTGCAAATCCTATAACGGATTGCGCAAACTACATCCGAGTCATTCAAATGCCCCTGCTTGTATTGGTATTCTCTACCTGTCTTAAGGAAAATAATAAAAGTTACGCTTGGATATTAAAAGGTGCGGTGGCATCTTTGGGTGTTATTTTTACTGTGGAGCTTCTTAGTGTGCTTACCAATACGGATCCTCACGTGTATGGCAATAGAGGAATTATGGGATGGTTTAATAACACCAATTCTCAAAGTGCAATCTTGAGTATCGTGGTTCCTTTTGCAATGCTTTGGCTTTTGCGAAAGGTTGTCACAGAAAAGCAAGAAAAATCGTATTTCCTTTTTGCCGGCATTGCGTTAATGGGGTATCTATTGTTGTTCTTTTTCGGTACGCGGCTGGCATATGCAGCTATTTTTGGTATTACGTTAGGTTTTGTGGTATCTATTTTGATTGCGGCGCGTCACTTGTGGCGCTATGCAGTTGTGCTCATCTTGTTAGCTACTGTTTTTGCCGGCTTATACCCTTTCTCCGTAATGTATCATCACCAGAAAAGCTATAAAACAATCCAAAACGATCGTCAAGAAGTAATCAACCAGGCTATTGAAGGCGAGGTGGAAGATTTGCTTGGCACCATTCAAGAAGAGGAAATTGGAGAGGCGCAGTATTATCAGATTGTAGAGGCGTTAACTCCTATTTACATGGCGTATATGAAGGATTTTGTGGAAATCTTTGGGCTGGAAGAAACGATGAAGATGTATAATTTTACTACGGATACCTTTGTTTTCACCGACGCGCGGCAGAAGAAAATTAAGTTTGCACAGACAATTATGGAAGAATCACCGGTGAGTGCACAAATTTTTGGTGTGGAATATTCCCGCTTCACTGTTGGAGAAACGGTATATGATGTGGAAAATGATTTTCATGGAATATTCTTTCTCTATGGCTGGACCGGCATAGTCTCCTATATTTCCTTTGTTTTGTATTTCTTGAGTTTAATCGTCTGGGCACTTTGGAAGGATTTTAGAAAATATTTTACGTTGGAAGCTGCAACTTGCGGGATTTCGCTGATTCTTTGTTTGGTGCATGCCTTCTTCACAGCAGGTGTCTTGCGGCGCCCCAATGCGTCGGTTTATTTATCTTTACTTTTGGCATTGGTGTATTATTTTGTACGTCTTCGAAAAGATACAAATATTTGTAGTGTTTTTGCAAAAAATATATGATATAATAGCTACTTGTTTCCATATATGAGGAAAGGGGCAGTCCATTTTGCTTATTCGAAAAGATGAAGACTATGAAATATTGGCGGTACGAAATGATAAAGTGGCGCAGAAACGAAGAAACAAAAGAACGGTAAGTCGGGGTCTTCGGTGGTCTTCGTGGCTACTTTTTGCGTTGGAAGTTTTGGGCCTCTCTGCTCTAGTAATTTACGTAGGGGTTTTATCTTTCTTGCCCACCTTATACTTTGCAATTTTATTAATGGGTGTTGTGCTTCTGTGCAGCGTCCAGTTTATGGCATTACGGCTTCAAAAAAGACCTGCGGGCACCAGTGTGATTAGTTTGGTGATGAGTATCGTAATGCTGTTCTCCTCCATTTCCGGCATATCTTTACTTCGTTTTGTCTATGACAATATTGGTAAGACCAATCAAGGGGCTCACGTATCTACCATTGTGTTATCTATTTACGTACGAAAGGATTCCAATTATAAGACTTTTGAAGATTTGAAGTACGGAAATTTAGGTGTACGCACAGATCTTGTGAGTGATACCACGGACAGAGCGCTTGAGCAAGTTCGCCTGGAGTTCCAGAATCGTATTAACGTGTTGGA
>JAZRHX010000284.1:0-4286 GCA_045644985.1 Clostridia bacterium
CACTTATCCGGATGGTAGTGCGGGTGGACCCAAGGGGTGGGGTGCAGCAGTTGTACACAACGCTATTGTAGAGGGTCTGGCAGGTATTCGTGATGAAGGCGTGTTGTTTGATTCGATTACCTTATCACCATCGTGGTCAGCCTCGAATTATAGTCAGACTTATGCGTCTGTTTCTTATGGGCAAGGTGATTGTTATTTTGCATATCAAGCAAATTATGATATGCAAACGCAACAATTGCAATACCATGTGGTGGGAGATAGTCGCCGTGTATCTATGGAAGTTCTAATGCCCGTAGGTTGTTCGCCAAAACACGTACAACTTAATGGCAAGGATATTTCTTTTGAAACTGTATTTAAGGAGGATAGTATATACGCTGTGTTCGACTATGAACGAATGTCGAACACGGACTTGGATGTGATTGATATTTCATATAAAGAAGGTGTTCCTGCAAAAAAAGAACAAAAAAATCTTTTGGGCTTACTTTGGGCTGGAATAGGTGCTTTCGCACTACTCGCGTTGGGTGTTACGTTTATAATTGTAAAAAAATTAAAATAATCTATATCTATATAGGAGGTTGCAAATATGAAATTTAAAGGGATTCTTTTTGTACTGGTTATGGTACTTATGATGGGCACAGTGGGTTCTGTAGTGTATGCAAGTGAAGGTTCTATTTTTGGGGAATCAATTACCTCGTCTATGACAGAATTAAAAAAACATTTTAATATAACCAACGAGGAAAATGTTTCAATTACAGAGAAGAATGGCGAATCCATTATTTCTATGAAATCAGGCGAACGTGGATACTGGATTATATCCAAAGAATCAGTTGATTATCAAGAATTTAATTATACAGTTGAACTATCCGGTGGTAATTTTGATGGCACCTCTAATCGTGAGATCAGTATCTTCCTTGGCGCGGATGAACGCTATATGAACGGAGTACAAGTTTATATCTCAAAGCGAGGTGGGGATGAGGTTACTGTGCAAGTTGCGGAAAAGAAAGATGGTCTCTTTAGTACTGCTATTTTAAAACTCACACAATTTGTTGAAAATGCTAGCGACGCGTCGACCTTATTTAAGTTTGAATTGAATATCATTGGCGAAGATATGGATGTTTATTTAAACGACGAATTTTTGGATACAGTAACGGTCATGAATGGTTTTGCCGGTCGCGTGGGCGTTCGTTGCTCTAATCAAAATGATATTAACGTTCACTCTTTAAGTTTAGTTGAAGTAAAAACTTCACAAAATACCGCAGAACCATTGCCTACGGATGGTCTTGTTTTCCCTACTGATGATCTTGTTGTGGGAACGACTGCACCCACCGATAAAGTGACATCCGTACCGTCTACGCAAAGTCCGGCAAATGAAGAACAAAGTAAAGATGGTTCTTCCCTCGCTATTATTGGCATTGTTGCAGGTGTTGTCGTGGTTATCTGCGCTGTAACCACCTTTGTCCTTATAAGGAAGAAAAAGAAATAATACGCTAACGATTGCTACACATGTAGTTGTTTGCATAAAAATTTAAATAATTTTGTAAGGGCTGTCTCTTGAATTTCCGTGCATATTGTGGTTTGGAGACAGCCCGTTTGTTATTTTTTGCATATATCTTGTTGCTAAAGCATTCTTGAATATTTTTTAAAATTTGATATAATCTAAAAGAGGTGAAGAATCATGATGATTACCAAGGATATTCAATATGTAGGCGTAAACGATCGTAAGATTGATTTGTTCGAGGGACAGTATAAAGTACCCAGCGGCATTTCTTATAACTCTTACGTGATTATGGATGCCCAAATTGCCGTGATGGATACGGTGGATGCCAATTATACACACGAGTGGTTGGACAATCTGCAACGGGTACTTGGTGGGACGGAACCTGCTTATTTAATCGTGCAACATATGGAACCGGACCATGCGGGGAATATCCTTCAATTTTCCAAAACCTATCCCACTGCCAAGATTGTATCTTCTGTCAAAGCATTTAAGATGATGAAGCAGTTCTTCGGCACGGAATTTGAAGACCGGAGATTGGTGGTAGGAGAAGGAGACGTTCTAACCTTGGGCACTCACGAACTTACCTTTGTGACGGCACCTATGGTACACTGGCCGGAAGTGCTGGTCACTTATGACAGCACGGACAAGGTGTTGTTCTCAGCAGACGGTTTCGGTAAATTCGGAACCCCGGATACGGATGAACCCTGGGCAGATGAAGCCAGAAGGTACTATATCGGCATTGTAGGGAAGTATGGTGCACAAGTTCAGAGTCTTTTGAAGAAGGCAGCTGGCTTGGATATTCAAACAATCTGTCCTTTGCATGGACCTGTGTTGAAAGAAAATTTAGGTTATTATTTGAACTTGTATAATATTTGGTCTTCCTACCAACCGGAAGAAGAAGGAATTGTGGTTGCCTATACTTCCGTTTACGGCAATACCAAGAAAGTCGTGCTTAGCTTGGTAGACAAGTTAAAGGCCAACGGAGCCCCTACGGTAGTTGTATATGACCTAGCACGATGCGATATGGCACAAGCCGTAGCAGATGCATTCCGATACAGTAAACTGGTTTTGGCGACAACTACGTATAATGCGGGCGTTTTCCCTTTTATGCGTGAATTTATTGACCATTTGATGGAGCGAAATTTCAGCAACCGTACCGTCTCCTTGGTTGAAAATGGCAGTTGGGCGCCCATGGCTGCGAAAGTGATGCGGAATATGCTGGAAAGTAGCAAGAATTTGACTTTTGCAGAGCCGGTGGTAACCATTCAATCTGCTTTGAACGAAGACAGCAGCAAGCAAGTAGATGCTTTGGTGGCGGATCTTTGCAAGGACTATTTGGCACAGCAAGACGCTACGGCCAACAAGAATGATTTGACGGCGTTGTTTAATATCGGCTACGGTCTTTACGTGGTCACATCCAACGACGGACAAAAGGATAACGGTTTGATTGTCAATACGGTTACCCAAGTAACCAATACACCCAACCGGATTGCAGTGGCCATTAACAAGGCCAATTATTCTCACCACGTGATTCGTCAAACGGGGAAGATGAACGTGAACTGTTTGACCACGGAAGCGCCTTTTGAAGTTTTTGAGAAATTCGGTTTTGTTTCCGGACGAAACGTGGACAAATTTAAAGACTGTAAACCTCTTCGTTCCGATAACGGTCTTGTGTTCTTGCCAAGACATATTAATTCCTTTATGTCCTTGAAAGTAGAAGACTACGTGGATTTGGATACCCATGGTATGTTTATTTGTTCTGTAACAGAGGCACGTGTACTTTCCGATAAGGAAACCATGACTTATACTTATTATCAGAATCACGTAAAGCCCAAGCCTCAAATGGAAGGCAAGAAAGGCTACGTATGTAAGATTTGCGGTTACGTGTATGAAGGAGATCCTTTGCCGGAGGACTTCGTATGTCCTTTGTGTAAGCACGGCGCTGCTGATTTTGAACCAATTCAATAAGGAGGATTTTTATTATCAACTATGTATGTGATATTTGCGGATGGGAATACGATGGAGCTGCCGGTGATCCGGAGTACGGCATTGCACCGGGCACCCTTTTCACCGATTTGCCCGAGGACTTTGAATGTCCCGTTTGCGGTGTAGGCAAGGACAATTTCAGCGAAGCAGAATAATAATGAAAGTAACTGTTGTTCAGCCGGATTATTACATTGGAGAACATCCGGATAAGCAGAATGCGGCATTTATATTAGAACAAATGGAACACGTGATTCCGGGGGAACTAATTGTTTTCCCGGAATATTCTAATGCAGGAGGACTGTCGGCACCGGAAGATGAATTGGCGGCGCTTTCTACCGCAAAGATATTGTTGGAGGCGGCGTCTCGTATTTCTAAAGTGAAGAAAGCCTACGTGGCGATGAACGTTTTAGAACGGCGGGATGGCGTAATTCGAAACAGTACATATTTATATAATACAAAAGGTCAGGTGGCCTTTGTGTATGACAAACAGCATTTGCCGCCTTCTGAAGTGGATTTGGGTGTTGTACCCGGTGGCGGCCCCGGTTACAATTGCATTTGTGATTTAGACGGCATTCGTTTTGCCTTTATGACTTGCTACGATGTGTATTTCAACGAGCAGATTGAATGGATTGCTACCCGCAAACCCGACGTTATCCTAGTGCCCGGCTACCAGCGGGGTGAGCGGACGGATATTATTCGTGCTCAGTATAAACTGCTGGCTTTTCGCTGCAACAGTTATGTGGCCCGCGCGTCCTTCTCTATGCGCTCCGAGGAAAAAGGCGGTTGTGCTATGATTGTAGCG
>JAZRHX010000285.1:0-1059 GCA_045644985.1 Clostridia bacterium
GGCGCGAGAAAGAGGCGCAAATGCACGGCTACTGTCATTCTTATCTCTAAACTTCATATCCGCATGTACCTGCTCAAAGGTAACGTCCTTATTCCCCCTCAATTGAAGCTCTTGGAAACGACGTTTCGCACGGGCCACGGAAGATGCAGTAATAAAAATCTTAATTTGCGCATTTGGCAACACGTACGTACCAATATCCCGTCCATCCATTACTACGTTATTTCTAGATGCAATATTGCGCTGCAACTCTACCATCTTCTTCCGCACAGCAGGAAGAACCGCTACTTTCGACGCAGCAAGGGAAACTTCCGGCGTTCGAATGTCGCCGGTACAATCCACACCGTTCACAATCACTTTCTGTTCGCCGTTCTCATAACAAATATCCAAATTAAAACCATTCAATAACTCCCGCGTTGCACGATCCCGTTCCTGGGGATATTTCTCGCAACTAAAAACAATACCGTTTTGAATGGCATACAAGCCAAATGCACGGTACATAGCACCTGTATCTAAATAAAGATAGTTCATTTCTCTTGCAATGGTCTTGGCAATCGTACTCTTCCCTGCTCCGGAGGGCCCATCTAATGCGATGCTGTAATGCTGACTCATAATAACTTCTGTACCCCTTTCCGATCCTGTGATTATATCACACGGTGACCTAATCCAATCGCCATTTCATTTAAGTGCAGTAACCCTACGCCAAAAAATACTGCTACGCTCACGTGATCTGCGCATTTAGCAATGCCAATCTTACCGCCTACATTTAATCCCACAGCCTTGGACATAATCTGAGAAATCGCTTCGCGAGTAGCACCCGCTATAGCCCCTTCCTCCGTATGGGACTCTCGAATTAAGCCTTCTCGTCTTGCTGCAACAATTGCCCTTTCAATCATCTTGGTAATAGATGAAATAAATTCACCGCCAAAGTCAGCGCCGGCAGTAATCACGCCTTCGCGGGCAAACATACCTTGCAGTGTCTTTTCTTCTTCCCGGTCTTTGCTCAGCGCGATCCGGATTGCCGCAGTGGCAACTTCTCGACTTCCCATCCTAGCATCTCCT
>JAZRHX010000286.1:0-2212 GCA_045644985.1 Clostridia bacterium
TACACCTTGGTTAAAGATAACCGCACCGGCTACGAAGAAGTAGTTGTAGATAAAGTGATGGACGGCAAGATTGACGGTTTCATTAATGCGTTCTTGGCGGCAGAATTTAATAAGAATAAGTAAGAGGAGGGACTTATGAACTTTCGGGAAATTCGACTCAAACAAGAAGAATATTTAAGCCCCCGGGCAGCCAGAAGTACACAAAGTTTAGGGCGCCAGGTGGAAGAACCGGAATGCGCCGTGCGTTCTATGTATGAGCGGGACGGAAACCGTATTCTTTATTCTGAAGAATTTCGCAGATTGCGTCATAAGACTCAGGTTTTCTTTAATGCAAAGAATGACCATATTTGTACCCGTATGGAACACGTGCTGTACGTGAATGCCATTTCTAACACCATTGGAAGAACGTTGGGTTTGAATCAGGATTTAATTACTGCCATTGCTTTGGGTCACGACGTAGGACACGCGCCTTTTGGACATAGTGGAGAGCGGGCGCTGAACCGTTGCCTTCAAGAAAAGAATCCGAACTTGAGTTTCCACCATGAGTACCATAGCCTGCGTGTAGTGGATCGGCTGTCTACCCGTATTTCCAAGGAAATGATTAATGAACAGTGCGGTCTAAACTTATCTTATGAAGTGCGAGACGGAATTGTGAGTCACTGTGGCGAGAATTATGAAGAGTATGTATTAAAGGCGGATAAGACTAAGCGTCCCGAAGACATTTATACTTGCGACCATCGCAGCAATATGCCCTATACCTTGGAGGCATGTGTGGTGCGCATTGTGGATAAGATTGCCTATGTGGGACGGGATATTGAGGATGCTATTCGTGCGCGACTTATGGATTACAGCGATATTTCCGGGGAGATTCGTGCGGAGCTGGGTGCCACCAATGGTAAAATGATCGATACCTTGGTACAAGACTTGATTGAGAACAGTTATGATACGGATTATATTCGTTTAAGTGACGCCCGCGGAGAAGCGCTGAGAGATATGATCTTGACCAACAACAAGTATATTTACAGAGCCAAAATGATCGGCCGCTATGAGAATAATGCGTACAATGCCATTGAAGGTTTGTTTGAGGCCATTTATCCCATTGTGTGCCGTTTAATCGGTCGCAGTGACAGCCGCTATCCCGGTATGCGGGCAGCGCTTTCGGAAGTGAATCCGGAAGATAAATTTGAATCCAGATTGCTTAAGTACATGATGGAGAAGAATTACGATTTGTCCGAGTTACCGGAGCAAATTACGGCAGACTATATTGCCGGTATGACAGATGGCTATGCGCTGTCTGTATTTGAAGAACTTTACTGGATTTAAGGCAGGTGAACGTCTGTGGAAGTGCAATTTAATTTCTATGCATATTTAAGTCGTATGAAGTATATTAATCGTTGGGGCCTAATGCGCAATACCGTAACAGAGAATATCCAGGAGCATAGTTTGCAAGTTGCTATGCTTGCCCATGGATTGACGCTGATTTATAACCGGCTTCGTAAAGAAGGCGAACCGGAATTGAGTCCGGAGCGGGCTTGCGTGTATGGCGTGTTCCATGACGCTAATGAGATTATTACCGGTGATTTGCCAACTCCAATTAAGTACTTTAATCCGGCTATTAAAGAGAATTATCACCAGATTGAAGATATTTCTAAAGAAAAACTGCTTAGTATGTTACCGGAAGAGATGACGGATACCTACAAAAACATTCTCTTTTACGAGGACGAAGATGCCTTGTATTTCCCCATTGTAAAGGCGGCGGATCGACTCTCTGCGTACATTAAGTGCGAAGAAGAGGTTAAAGCGGGAAACGGAGAGTTTGTAAAGGCTCGAGAGAGTGTGCTGGAAAGCTTGCGAGGAATGAAACTTCCGGCGCTGGATTATTTTATGGAACATTTTATGGATGCGTTCAGTTTGACGCTGGACGAATTAAATTGATTGGATAGAGAGGGATTACGAACATGGGTTTATTTGAGAAGATGTTTGGAACTTACAGTGAGCGGGCGATTAAACAGATTCGTCCCGTAATTGAGGAGATAAACGCTTTAGAGCCTACTATGAAAGCAAAGTCTGACAGTGAACTCCGAGGAATGACTCAAGTCTTTAAGGACCGTTTGACCCAAGGCGAAGACTTGGATGATTTGCTTCCGGAAGCTTTTGCTGTTGTACGCGAGGCTGCATGGCGTGTATTGGGGCAACGGCATTATGATGTACA
>JAZRHX010000287.1:0-1349 GCA_045644985.1 Clostridia bacterium
ACAAAAGTATTCCATGCACCGCAACCCGGACATTTTCCCAGCCATCCACTGGATTCATAGCCACATTCATTACAAAAGAAACACGTTTTCGACTTACCCACAAACACACACCTTCCCTTCTTCCTCTTTTAAACGGATATAAAGCGGTTTGCCGGGACCACCATTCTTTAAAATGGCATCCGCAAGCAAATCCTCTACTTCATTTTGGATTAGACGTTTCAGAGGACGTGCGCCATACAAACTATTGTAGCCTTTCTCCGCAAGATAATCCAAAAGAGATGCCTCATAGGAGAGAGAAATACCATTTTCCTCCCCACGCAAAATCAAACGAGATAATTGAAGTGCTGCAATTTCTCGAATTTCTTCTTTACTTAACGGTTTAAATACCACAATTTCATCCACACGATTTAAAAATTCCGGTTTAAACCCTTTCTTTAATTCTTCCATCACAGCTGCTTGCATTTTAGTATATCGATTCTCTGTATTATCAATGGAGAAACCTAATTGTCTCGGCTCGGTGATATTTCTCGCACCAATATTAGAAGTCATAATAATAACGGTATTCCTGAAATCAACGGTTCTTCCTTTTGTATCCGTAAGTCTGCCGTCTTCCAATACCTGCAACAAGATATTAAATACATCAGGATGGGCTTTCTCAACCTCATCAAATAAAATAACACTGTACGGTTGTAAGCGAACACGATCCGTGAGCTGACCACCCTCATCGTGTCCTACGTATCCCGGCGGAGAACCAACCATACGGGACACACTGTGAGCCTCCATATATTCCGACATATCCACACGAATTAAATATTTCTCGTCACCAAACAAAGTTTCTGCCAACGCACGGGCAACTTCCGTCTTCCCCACACCGGTAGGCCCTAAAAAGATAAAGGAGCCGATAGGGCGTTTAGGATCTTGCATACCGGTTCGACCTCGGCGAACGGCTTTTGCTACTGCAGTTATAGCATCTTGCTGTCCAACAACGCGTTCATGAAGTCTTTCTTCTAACAAAAGTAAACGAGCGGATTCTTCCTCTCCAAGTTTTGCCACCGGAATTCCCGTCCAAGACGAAACCACCTGTTCAATGTCGGAAACGGACAAAGGAATAGGAAGCAAACGACACATATCATGGATTGCGTTGACTTTAACAAGCTGCTCACGTAATTCCCCTTCCCTTTTATGCAGCTGAGACGCATCTTCCTTCTTACCCGCTTGAATTGCACAAAGTTTCTCATGATAGATTTGGTTTAATTCCTGTTGCAGTTTCTTTCCGGAACTGTTCTGTTTAACCGTACCCATCATGAGACGTTTAGAGGAGGCGGCTTCATCAAGTAAATCAATTGCCT
>JAZRHX010000288.1:0-2511 GCA_045644985.1 Clostridia bacterium
AGTCCCAAATCGCCTGCCTTCCCGGAAGCGGAGCTGTTACACTATTTGGATATTGTGGATGCTAGAATGTATGATATGCAAAAAGCATTTGAAACGACAGAACCGGGTACATTTAGCGAACGAATTTGGTCCTTAGAGAATCGAAGTATTTATAAAAATAACTGTTTTTGAAAGGAACCATTATTATTTATGCTAACCCTTGTAATTGGCAGAGCTAAAACGGGAAAGACAGCCTATTGTTTTCAACAGTTTGGGCTGTGTATGCAACACAGGGCCACGAATAAACCGTCGTACTTTGTTGTGCCGGAGCAGTATGCCTTGGTGGCAGAGCGACAATTGCTAAGTTTACCGGAATTTCAGGGGAAGACATTATTTGAAGATGAAGTATTAAGCTTTAAACGATTGGCGTATCGAATCTTAAGCCGATACGGTGGTTTGTGCTCGGATCACATGGACGAATCCGGTAAAATGATGCTTTTGACGCAAATCGCATATGCGAACAAGGCCCATCTTTCCTATTATACACACTTGTTTGAACGCCCTAAACAAATTTCTGATCTATTATCTCTTTTTTCTGAATTTGAGAAATACAACGTACGGGGAGAAACCTTTGATTCCCTTTCCGGTGCTACGACGATTACACCTTTATTAAAGCATAAAATGAACGACCTTGGGATCTTGTACCGTGCGTATGCTCAAGCTTTAAGAATGACTTGTATGACTGATGGGGATCTTTTTTCTTTAGCAACCAAGAAAGCGGCTAAACATAGCTTTTTCAAAGGATGCCATGTTTGGATTGATGCTTTTACGGGTTTTACGGCGCTGGAACGGGATCTTATGATTCAAATCATGAAAGATGCAGATTCACTTACAATCACGTTTTGTATGGATGAACAGTCTGAACCGATTTTTGACGGAATTCGATTGTCATTTGAACGCTTCGTCGCCTTGGCCAAAGAAATGCATATCCCTTATCAGACGGTTTCATTAAATTTATTGGAGAATCATGAAAATTCATATTACATCAGTCCCGCGTTACGTGCGCTTGAACGGTCGTATACCGCTTATCGGGGCACTTGTTATGTGCCGAATACAATAGAACCCGCTTGTACGGGAATTGAAATCCACGAAAGTTCCAACATATATGAAGAAGTTGTACACGTTTCAAATTCGATTTTGGCGCTAAACAAACAAGGTATTCCTTTTAATGAAATTGCAGTGGCGGTACGACATCCTGCGGCATATGCACCTTTAATAGAATCTATTTTTCCTCGTGTAGGCATTCCTTTTTTTCTGGATGACCGGAGAAGTGTAGAAAGCAATCCATTTGTTGTTGCAATTTTATCTTTGTTAAACATATTAAATAACGGGTTTCAATATGAGGATGTTGCAACATTTATCAAGACAGGCTTCTACATCTCGGATTTATCCACAGTCGATTGCATGGAAAATGAAATTTTATCTTGCAATTTGCGTGGAGAACGGAAATTTAGAAATAGTCAATCTTCTGAATTACGTGCACTGACTGAGATTGTTCTTGTACTGAAAGCACAATTGAGCCAATGTAAGGACTTGAGGAGTTGTGTGGAGACTTTTGAAGCATTTTTAGCACAACAATCATTTTCGGAGCATATCCGTACTTTGGCAGAAAGGTTTTCCGGTGAGAATAGCCTGGATAAGAAGAATGAATATCTTCGAATTCTAGACCATACGAGCAATGTTTTTTCCCAAATAAAATCTTTTTTGGGAGATATTCCCGTTTATACCGGTCAAGAAGCTGCCACCTTGTTGTATCGATTACTTTCTGCTGGCTTAGCGTCTGTTAAGACAGGGTTCCTTCCGCAAAATACGCAGGCGGTCCAAATCGTTGGAATTGATCGTTCCAGAATGGCGCATATTTCGGCATTATTTTTAATGGGTGCTAACGAAGGCGTTCTTCCTGCTTCCATGGATGATTGGGGAATATTAAATGATTCTGAACGTGAATGGATCTCTTCTATGGCTGTTGAACTGGCAGATGACAGTTTTCTTCGAGCCAGTAAAGAACGATACAATATCTATGCAACCCTCTTTGCTCCATCAAATTTTCTTTGCGTATCCTATCCCTTAAGGGATGGAAGTGGCAGTGCGGTTATGCCTTCCAGCGCTGTGGTGAATCGATTGATTCGCCTTTACCCGGATATTCCGATTACAAAATCTCATCATCTCACAAAGCTTTCTTCGCACAATATTTCCGTACAACTTCCACTCGTTAGGGAAACCGCACGCGCTTTATTCCTTCCGAATTCCCAACCATTGATTAGTGTTTCTCGGTTGGAAGCCTATCGGAAATGTCCGTTTATGTATTTTTTGGACTACGGTCTAAGGGCAAAGGAACGGGAACTTGGACAATTAGAGTTCTCCCATATCGGCGATTTAATGCACAAATTAATTGAATTGGGGACCGCTCAATTAATGTCTTCTGATTCAACAACTTGCTCCGATATTATTGCACATATCTTCCATAAGGCT
>JAZRHX010000289.1:0-2209 GCA_045644985.1 Clostridia bacterium
TCCATGTTTACTCCATGAACAAGCCGGATGTAGCCAAAGCCATTCAAGACAATGTTTGTCATTTGATTCAGTAAGGAGTATACGATGATATCCGTTTCCGTAGGTTCCTTTCAATCCGATCAAATTGTGCTAAATTCCAAAGAAGCTGCAATCCGATTAGGCGTACCAAGAGATCAGGTTATGACATGGATTGATGAATACGCACCATTGGTAGAGCAAGAAATACAGCCCAAATACTGTTTTTCCAAAACCCTTGTCCGCATCTTGCCAACAGGCAAGATTGATTTAGGTTACACCCGCTTGGAATCCAAAGACCTTTACAAAAACTTAGCCGGTTGTACACAGGTGTATACGTTAGCAGTAACATTGGGGCTTCAAATCGACCGAACCATTGCCAGATTGGCTGTTTCTTCCCCAGGAAGAGCTTTTGCGGTGGATGCACTGGCCTCTGCCTACGCTGAAAGCGTAGCGGATACTTTAAGCCGGATGTTCCAAGAAGAACTTCCGGAAGGAACCACCCTTTCTCCCAGATTCAGCCCCGGATACGGAGATTTGCCTTTAACCCTTCAACCCACCGTACTAGATACACTGCAAGCAAGCAAACACATTGGCATCACATTAGGAACAAACCTTTTGATGACCCCCAGAAAATCCATCACTGCATTTCAAGGAGTGAGAAACCTATGACGATTCTAGAACGAATCAAACAAGAACGGATCTATTTTGACGGCGGCACAGGCACCTGCCTGCAAGCAAGAGGCCTTCAGCCCGGGGAGAAACCGGAAACATGGAATCTAACCCATCCGGAGGAAATCATCCGGCTTCACAAAGCTTACTTAGAAGCAGGCTGTAATATCATAAAAACCAATACATTCGGGGTAAATTCACAGCGTTTTCCAAACGCCCAAGAACTGATTGAAGCTGCCCTCTCCTGCGCCCGGGAAGCCACAAAAGAGCACCCCGGAAGCTACATTGCATTCGATATGGGACCCACAGGCCGCATGCTGGTACCTTACGGAGACCTTGAATTCGAAGATTGCGTTGCTTTATATGCTGACAACGTGAAAGCCTTGACAGCTTGTGGCGGTGCAGATTTGATTCTCATTGAGACTATGAATGATGCTTTAGAGACCAAAGCAGCCGTATTGGCGGCGAAAGAGAACTGCGATCTGCCTATATTTGTTACCAACGCCTATGACGAAAGCGGACATTTAATGACCGGCGCGGATCCTTTAGCCATGATTGCCATGTTAGAAGGCTTAGGCGTAGATGCCCTCGGTATGAACTGTTCCTTCGGTCCTGACCAAATGTTAGAGCTGATTGGAACTTTCACAAAACACGCAAGCGTACCTATTATTGTAAATCCCAATGCAGGTCTTCCCCACTCCCAGGAAGGGCGAACGGTATACGACTTATCGCCTGAGGAATTCTCCCGGAAGATGGCAGCTCTGGCAGGCGCCGGCGCTACCATTTTGGGCGGTTGCTGCGGAACAACGCCGGAATATATACAAGAAAGCATTGTGCAAACCCGGTCCCTCCCCTACGCCCTGCCCTCCCAAAAAGAAGAAACGGTGGTTTCTTCCTACACCCACGGGGTAGTCATCGGGAAGGCACCTGTCCTGATCGGCGAGCGCATCAATCCCACGGGGAAATCAAAGCTTAAAGAAGCGCTTCGCAATCACGATATGAACTATATCCTAAACGAAGGAATTCGCCAGGCTCAGGCGGGAGTACAAATCCTGGATGTAAACGTGGGACTTCCCGAAATTGACGAGCCGGCTATGATGGAGGATGCGGTGCGCGCCCTTCAAACGGTTACAGACCTGCCCCTTCAAATCGACTCCTCCTCTCCTGCCGCTTTAGAGCGGGCTATGCGAAATTACGCCGGCAAACCTATGATTAATTCGGTGAATGGTAAAATATCTTCTATGGACACCATTTTCCCCTTAGTCGCCAAATACGGAGGCGTATTGGTAGCCCTCACCTTAGACGAGAACGGCATTCCGGATACCGTTGATGGCCGGGTGGCAATTGCCAAGAAGATTTTCGCAAAGGCAAAGGAATACGGCATTCGTGAGAAAGATATTGTAGTTGATCCTTTAACATTAACGGTTTCCTCCGATGCGAATAGCGGCAATATTACATTAGGTGCCGTACAAGCTTTGACGGAGCTGGGCATCCACACCGTACTGGGTGTTTCCAATATTTC
>JAZRHX010000290.1:0-7271 GCA_045644985.1 Clostridia bacterium
AAGCACCGGGATGTACCATGCACGTCATTGTATGTTTGGACAATCAAAAGGGAATGTTGTATAATCACCGTAGACAAAGTAAAGACAGAGCGGTGATTGCGGATATTTTACAGCATTTAGACGGAAGAATGCTAAAAGTTCGGAAATTCTCCGAAGATATATTCCCGGTAGACGGCGACAGCATTTGGGTTAGTGAAAGAACGCCCGGGGACGTGCTGGCAGATGAAGTTTGTTTTGTAGAAGACGTGCCTTTGGGTCCTGTTTTGAATCAGATTACTACACTGACCGTTTACCGCTGGAATCGGGATTATCCGGGAGATTTTTACCTGGATATCGACCCTGTGCAGGCAGGTTTCCGGTTGCAGACAAGTACGGAATTTCCGGGCTACTCCCATGACAAGATCACGAAAGAGGTTTATGTACGATGAAGCGTAAAGTTGTTGACCTTGTCATAGCATTATGTCTTGTATTTAGTTTGGTAGGGTGCGGACTGGGTACCGAGGAGACAAATCCTACCATTTTACCGTCGGCGACCCCGGAAAATGGTTCCTTGCCCACCTACCAAAGCTCCCCCTACACGGCCCTAAACAACAATGTACCTAAATTTCAAGCGACGGAGTACACGGTAGATTCCTTTGAAACCTACGGCGAATTGGATGCTTTAGGGCGCTGCACGGAGGCGGTGGCCTGTATTGGCCTTGATTTAATGCCCACGGAAGACAGAGGCAGCATCGGACAGGTCAAGCCTTCCGGCTGGCAAACCATTCGCTATGATATTGTAGACGGCGGTTATTTGTACAACCGTTGCCACTTGATTGGATTTCAGTTGTCCGGGGAAAATGCTAACGAGCAGAATTTAATCACCGGCACCCGCTATATGAATACCAAGGGAATGCTGCCCTTTGAGAATATGGTGGCGGATTACGTGAAAGAGACAACGAACCATGTGCTCTATCGGGTGACACCGATTTTTGAGGGAACCGAGTTGGTGGCTCGTGGCGTACAAATCGAAGCCTTGTCCATGGAAGACAATGGAGCCGGGATTTGTTTTAACGTATACGTGTATAACGTGCAGCCGGGGATTATCATTGATTATGCAACAGGCCACAGCCGCTTGGACGGAACTTTGGCTACGGGAGCGCCCACGGAGGCGCCTGCAGGAACTGCCGCCGGTGTGATTTATATTCTAAATACCAATACCGGTAAATTCCACGTGCCTTCTTGCGGCCACGCAGATTCTATCAAGGATGAGAATCGTTTAGAGATCAAAGGACAGACGCGAGACCAGATGATTGGCCACGGATACAGCTCCTGCGGGACTTGCAAGCCTTAAAGGTTACCGGCTTGGCTAATGCTTTCATTTTTTCTTGCCAAAATCAATAAATAAAATGAATTCAGCCTGTAAAAAGGGGCTGAATTCACTTTATTTTGAGTGTTTTATTGTTTTGGAATGATGATTTTTGAAAAACCTTCATTTTTATTGAAATATTTTGAAATTTAAAGTGAAGTGGGGTGATTTCTAGCCCTGCATCGCTTTGTTGGATAGGTTGCCGCTAAGCAAATCAGCCAGCGTGATGCCATTAAAATAATCATTCACCAAATGGTGGAATTCCAACCACATAGGAAGGGTGTAACATTCCTTTGCTCTCTTACAATGCTCTCCGCCACATTCAGGGCAAGCAATGGGCGCCAGCTCCCCTTCTGCCAAACGAAGAATCTCGCCTACACTATACTGGTCCGGTGTGCGGGTCAAACGATATCCGCCGCCTTTGCCGTGAAGACCTTCTACTAAACCGTGTTTGGTAAGCACCGGCATAATCCGCTCCAAATATTTGAGGGACAAGCCCTGATGGTCCGCAACTTCTTTCATGGGGATGTAATGGTCCGCGTGACGTTCCGCCAAGTCCAACATTACTCGCAATAAGTATCTTCCTTTGGTTGAAATCATCATGATCAGCGCCCTCCGTAGATTTAGGATGAGCTTATTATACTACCAAAGTGGTAGGTAAATCAAGGGGAACACAATAATTCTTGCATCTTGCAGGCAAGATATACGGGCATATTCGTAATAAGACAATCTTTTCGATATCCCAGTTTTGAAAATCGTACGGCATACGGAGACTGATGTTCGGATACGTACGATAATTGCTTTTTAATAAAATTGCGCTATTATCAATTCCCGCCATATGTTTTAGCAAACCCGTATCAAACATAAAAATTTGAATTGATCCAGTTTGTGAAAGCCCGCCACAGGATGTTCAATTTTAGATATATTATAGATACGATTTAACATTCCGGTAGAAACCAGCCATTCAATGGCTTCCTCATAGTCTCTCGCGCGTCCACCCTCTCGAACTGCGCCAAACATAAATTTTCATTAGATTTTGCACATTTTTTCAATATTTATTCGTTCAAATTAACACATTTTTACAAAAAACAAACCGCCTGCAAATGAACTTCACAAGCGGTTTCCTGTATAAAGACAATAGATAACGTTCTTATTCCAACTCAAACGCCCCGGTATACAACTGGTAATACGTCCCTTTCTCCGCAATCAACTTCTCATGATTGCCCCGTTCGATAATCTCCCCATGATCCAATACCATAATCACATCGGAATTCATAACGGTGGATAAACGGTGGGCGATGACGAATACGGTGCGGCCTTCCATTAACTTATCCATACCCCGCTGCACAATGGCTTCCGTGCGGGTATCAATAGAAGACGTAGCTTCGTCCAGGATCATAACCGGCGGGTTGGCAACAGCAGCTCTGGCGATTGCCACCAACTGGCGCTGGCCTTGTGACAGGTTGGCGCCGTTGTTAGAAAGCTGGGTTTGATAGCCATCCGGCAATCTGCGGATGAAATCATCGGCGCCTGCAAGGCGAGCCGCTTCCATGCATTCTTCGTCCGTAGCCTCCAAGCGACCGTAGCGGATATTCTCCATCACCGTACCGGTGAAAAGGTTGGTTTCCTGCAAAACAATTCCTAAAGAACGGCGTAAATCCGACTTACGGATCTTGTTGATATTAATGCCGTCATAACGAATCTTGCCGTCGGCAATGTCGGAGAAACGGTTAATCAAGTTGGTAATGGTAGTCTTGCCGGCACCGGTAGCACCTACAAAGGCAACTTTCTGTCCGGGCTCCGCGTAGACAGAAACGTTCTTTAATACCGTTTTCTCTCCGTCATAGGAGAAGTCCACGTCCACCATGCGCACGTCACCTTTGAGCTGGGTATAGGTCAACGTGCCGTCCCCGTGGGGATGCTTCCACGCCCATTTTCCCGTAGGAACCGGAGATTCCGTGATGGAGCCGTCTTCCCCGATTACGGCGTGTACCAAGGTTACATAGCCTTCATCCGCCTCCGGCTTTTCATCCATCAACGCAAATACACGGCTGGCGCCCGCCATACCCATGGCGATGGAGTTAATCTGCTGGGAAACTTGGTTAACGTTTCCGGTAAACTGTTTCGTCATGTTGAGGAAAGGCACAATCACACTAATGCTCAGGGCCTGCATAGACAAACTGAAATTGGGCACGTTCAAAACCAGCAGCAAGCCGCCTAACAAGGCTACCAACACGTACAAAACGTTACCCATATTCATAATAATGGGACCTAACATATTGGCATAAGAATTGGCTTTGTAGCCGTCTTGGAACAAGCGCTCGTTGATGGCGTCAAATTCTTCGCCGCATTGTTCTTCCCGGTTGAAAACTTTCACCACTTTCTGACCGTTCATCATTTCCTGTACGAAGCCCTCTGCCTCACCGGTGGTCTTTTGATTCTTAATAAAATATTTCGCAGAGCCACCACCAATTTTTTTAGAAACTACGAACATACACAAAACGCCAAGCAGCACTAACAAAGTCAGCCAGCCGCAGAAATAAATCATAATGCTCAATACAGTCAGTACAATGATTCCGGACTGCAGTAAAGCCGGCAGGGATTGAGACACCAATTGACGAAGAGTGTCTATATCGTTGGTGTAGTGGCTCATAATATTGCCGTGGCTGTTTTGGTCGAAATAGGAAATGGGTAAATTCTGCATGCCGTCAAACATGGCACGGCGAAGTTTGCACAAGAAGCCTTGTGTAATGTATGCCATCAACTGGGTATGCACCGTAATAAGTACAATGGAAATCACATACAAGGTAACCAACAAAAGAATCATCGGAATAATTTCCTTCGAAGCCTCTGCCCAGTTTCCGCTTGCTACATGAACCTCAATAACCGCAATAACCCTCTGCACAAACAACGCAGGGATAGAAGATACCACCGCCGCAAATAAAATACAAAAAATCGTAATAGGAAGCAGTACCGGATAGAATTTGAATAAAAGTTTTAGAATTCTGCCTAAAGAACCTTTCTTGGGAGGCATCATTTTGGGATCCATTTTACGCATCTGCCTCGCCCCCTTTCGTTTGTTGGAGATAGATTTCACGGTAAATTTCGCAGGACTCCAAAAGTTCCCCGTGCTTGCCTACCGCTTGCACGCGGCCGCCCTCCATCACCACAATCATATCTGCCTGTTCTACGGAAGAAACACGCTGGGCAATAATAATCTTGGTGGTCTCCGGAATATATCGATCAAAGCCTTGACGAATAAAGGCATCTGTCTTGGTATCGACAGCGCTGGTGGAGTCGTCCAAAATCAAAATTTGGGGCTTCTTCAATAAAGCTCTTGCAATACACAAACGCTGACGTTGCCCGCCGGATACATTGGTACCGCCTTGTTCAATAAACGTATCGTAACCGTCGGGGAAGGTTTCAATAAATTCATGAGCTTGAGAAAGTTTACAAGCCTCCACCATCTCTTCATCCGTAGCCTCCGGATTTCCCCAACGAAGATTGTCTTTAATGGTGCCGGAGAACAATACGTTCTTCTGCAGCACCATAGAAGCACTGTTTCGAAGGGCAGATAAATCGTACTCCCGTACGTCTTTGCCGCCCACCAAAACGCGGCCTTCTGTCACGTCATACAAGCGGGCAATCAACTGTACCAAGGAGGATTTACCGGAGCCGGTACCGCCTAAGATCCCCACCGTAGCCCCGGAAGGAATGTTTAAGTTAATATCTTCCAAAGCATTGCGGTCGGCCTTCTTGGAATACTTAAAGTTTACGTGGTCAAATACAATGGATCCGTCCGGAATTTCCGTAATGGCATCTTCGGGTTGGGTCAAAGCCGGCGCTTCGTCCAGCACTTCCACGATTCTTCTAGCAGACTCTAAAGACATGGTGAGCATCACGTAAATCATGGAAACCATCATGAGGGACATCAAAATCTGCACGCCGTAGGTAAGCATAGCAGAAAGCTGACCTACATTTAACGTAGCGCCGCTACTCTTAATAATCAATTGAGAACCAATCAGCAGCACGAAAGTCATATTGAAATACATACAAGACTGGAAGATGGGCGTGTTACAAGCCACAATGCGCTCGGCACGGGTAAAATCTTTCCGAATATTTTCCGCAGCTTCCTCAAACTTTTCTTTCTCATATTCTTCCCGTGAGAAACCTTTCACCGCGCGCATAGCTCGTACGTTCTCCTCAATGGACTCATTCAACCGGTCGTATTTCTTAAATACTTTCCGAAAAGTGGGCATGGCTTTGCGGGCAATCAAGAAAAGTCCAACGGCCAAGAAGGGCACGACCACAACAAACATAGTGGATAACGCGCCGCCCATAATGTAGGCAATGATAATGGAGAAAATAAACATCAAAGGTGCCCGAACCGCGATACGAATCAGCATTAAGTAAGACATCTGCACGTGTACCACGTCTGTGGTCATACGAGTTACCAAAGATGCAGAAGAGAATTTATCAATATTCTCAAAGGAATAGGTCTGCACTTTGTAGAACATATCATGGCGCAAGTTCTTCGCAAAGCCGGCGGAAGCCTTTGCAGATAATATGCCTGCTAGTGCGCCGCACGTTAAAGATACTACTGCCATGAGGAGCAAGATGCCACCTTGCTTTAAAATGACGTCCATCTCACATCCCGCATTGACCTCATTCACCAAGTCCGCAATAATGAAGGGCATCAAGCACTCCAACACTGCTTCCAAAACAATGAAAATCAGGCACAGCAAAGACGGTTTCTTATATTCTCGAATACTCTTTGCAAGTTTCTTAGTCATGTATCGTTCCCTCACTCTCTTGCGCGACGGCCCGAATGCCGTCGATCACACATTGAATTCCAATTTCGTAAGACTGTTCGCTGTCCGCTTGTGGGTTGGTAAAATACCCGTGACGTTGCTGCGTAATAAAGCCGTGCATCATACTCCGAAAGACCCGTTGCCAATGGCAACACTGACCGGAATCCAGACCGAAATCTGAAAGAATAGTAATAATCGGCTCCACAATCCGAGCTGCCGCCTCCCGTAGTCTGGAATCTTCTGCGTCATGGAGATGAATAATATAGAAATATAAACCCGGATTATCCCATTCAAACGTTCTGTACGCCTTGGCAAAAGCCATCAAAGCATCTTGCTGCTTTTTACCCGCGATGGCCTCTCCCGTTTCCCGAATCAACTTCTCTGCCGCATACAATCCCACTTCCGTGCGAATATCTTCCGCAGACGCAATATGATTGTACAGTGAAGCCGGCTTTACACCTAAGGTGCGAGCCAATTCGTTCACAGAAATTTGCTGAAAAGGATTCTTCCGTACCGATTCCGCGGCCGCTTCAATAATGACAGCCCGTGACAGACCTTTTCCCACAGTTACGCCTCCCCTACATTAGAAAGTAACAGGCTCATTCTAAACTAATGGTATTAGTTTGTCAATGAAAAGTGTGTTATAAATTTGTGTCAAATTTTATACGGTTTCAATCCGAATGGTATTGGTATTGCCGGTCTCGCCGGTGGTGGTGCCGCCGGTGATAATAATGGTGTCGCCGGTATCTAAATTGAAGGCTTGTTGCGCAATGCGTTTCGCCGTATAGAACAGCACTTCCGGAGAAGGATATTCCTCGCAAAGAAGAGGCGTTACACCCCAGGAAAGGGAGAGTTGCCGCCAGGTCTTCTCTTTGACTGAAAGTCCAATAATATCCACCGGAGAGCGGAATCTGGAAACCATTCGCGCGGTGGTGCCGGATAAAGAGCATACCACAATGGCCTTAGCCTTTAGGTCAATGGACATATTACAAACGGAGTGGGAAATGGCATCCAATTTGTTGCGAATCCGGAAGTCGTATGTAAAGAAACGCTTCTCGTAGCGAATATTCTTCTCCGTTTTCTCGGCAATTTTGGCCATGGTTTCTACTGTG
>JAZRHX010000291.1:0-2197 GCA_045644985.1 Clostridia bacterium
CACCGGCCTTCTGCAAAATTGCCGGCGTTTTGAAATCCAAAAGACGAACTTCGTTCTTACTTCTTGCAGAAAGGGTGGGCCCTATAATAGCAGGATAACCGCTTTCGGCAATTTCTTCCGCAATCAAATGACCCTCCGTACAATGGTCCAAGGTCAGTCCTAAATCAAATTCCCGAGCAATGCGGATTGCGGTAAAAATATCGTCCGCACGATGAACATGGGCTTTAAGTGGGATGGAACCCTGAAATAACGGCCGATAACACTCCATCCCAAATGTTCCCTGCGCCGCATTGTTCCCGGTAAAATATTGCCTGGCAAGTGTCAATTCTTCTCGTATCAAGGAGGCGATTCCCATACGGGTAGAAGGCATATTCCCATTGGGTCCGTAATTGTTCATGGGATTCTCCCCAAATGCAATTTTCATGGCAGAAGGTGCCAAAACAACCATATCATCAACCCTTCTGCCATGGGTTTTGATAAAAGCAAATTGACCGCCTATGGAATTTGAACTTCCCGGGCCAACCATGACACCGGTAATACCGGCAGCCAACGCATTATGAAATGCGCTGTCCATAGGATTGATTGCATCTATGGCACGAATACCGGGCGTAATAGGATTGGTGCCTTCATTGCTTTCGTCACATGGATCTGTCTTTTTCTCTTCTAATATGCCTATATGGCTGTGTGCATCAATAAAACCGGGATAAACGCGCAAACCTGTAGCATCAATAATCTCCATACGCTCCGTAGGGGTTATATTCTTTTGAATTTGTATAATTTTTCCATCGTCCATAAGCAAATCAGAATAACGAGCCTTGTCTTCCTCCATTGTGTAAAGCATCCCATTTTGAATTAAAAGCATCCGACAGCCTCCTAAAATTTGTTTATGTATAGTTTCATCCGAAACCAGACAAACTATACTCGAAATCAATACAAGGAGGCGTTTTATGAACAACGATTATCAAAACAAGCAAAACAATCAGAATAATCAGAACAACAATCAGAATAACCAGAACAACAAGCAGAATAACCAGAACAACAAGCAAAACAATAAGCAAAACAACAAGCAGAATAATCAGAATAACAATCAAAACAACCAGAACAGATAAGGGTCATTCAATCTGCTTTATGCTCAAAAACCTTGTGAACCGCAAGGTTTTTGGGCTTATTTGCATTTAGTGGAAAAAACAGTTTACTTTACAGGTAAAATATATTAAAATACCCCTTGTATAAAATACAGAACAAAGGAGTTTTAGATATGAAGATTTCATCATTACAAACAGCAAGATATGCGTACACACCGAAACTTCCCGGCATGCTGAGAAACGGCATCGCAGACATTTGCGTAAAGGAAGGCGCCGAGACACAGAGCGTTGCAGATCAGGACAAGATTCAAGCCCTGTTCCCCAACACCTACGGCAAGAAAGAGATTACTTTCCAGAAAGGCCAGAACACCTCTACTCCTAAGAAGCAGGTTGTAGGCGTTATTCTTTCCGGTGGACAGGCTCCCGGCGGACACAACGTTATTTGCGGTCTGTACGATGCTTTGAAGGCAACTGATAAAGAAAACGTACTCTACGGATTCAAGGGTGGTCCCAGCGGCTTACTTGAAGATGATTACGTAATCTTCGACGATGCTTTCATAAACGCATACAGAAATACCGGCGGTTTCGATATTATCGGTTCCGGCAGAACTAAATTGGAGAGCGAAGAGCAATTCGCAATCGTTGCAGACGTTTGCAAGAAGCATGGCATCACCGCTTTGGTTATTATCGGCGGCGACGACTCCAATACCAACGCAGCTGTTCTTGCTGAATATTTTGCAGCAAAGAAAGCCGGCGTACAGGTAATCGGTTGCCCCAAGACTATTGACGGCGACTTGAAGAACGAAGATATCGAATGTTCTTTCGGTTTCGACACAGCCACAAAGACTTACAGCGAAATCATCGGTAACATCGAAAGAGACTCCAAGTCCGCTATGAAGTACTGGCACTTTGTAAAGGTAATGGGTCGTTCTGCTTCCCACGTAGCATTGGAGTGTGCCCTTCAGACACAGCCTAACGTATGCTTGATTTCTGAAGAAGTTGCCGAGAAGAAGATGTCTTTGGCACAGATCACCGATTATATTGCCGACTCTGTGGCAAAGCGTGCAGAAACCGCCGGCAACTTCGGTGTGGCGCTGATCCCCGAAGGTCTG
>JAZRHX010000292.1:0-5906 GCA_045644985.1 Clostridia bacterium
CCAGACCGATTGTGAATTTATTTGGGGGAGAGATTCACAATTTAATAGGAAGGATCCGGAAAGGATACAACTTTTCCCGACGCGGATAGCATACCGCAAGATTGTGACTGTCTGTTGTTTTTTCTATGAACTCTCTATGAACCAGCGTCCATTTTCCCAGTCGTAGAGCCACTTTCCCGAAAAGCCTTTGACGCTGTATACAGGCCGTTCACCTCTCGCACATTACGAATTGTGAGAAATGCCCGTGGATCTTTCTCCCGCACAATATCCCGTAGCCCGGAAAGCTGACGGTTATACACCACACACCATAAAACATCCCTTGATTCACCCGAATAAACACCTTCACCCCGAAGAATGGTACATCCTCTTCCCAATTTTTCTGAAATAGTCTCACCGATTTTCTCAATTTGAGGCGATACCACAAAAACCTCTTTTGCATAGTCTAAGCCGCCTTCTGCAAAATCAATCATTTTGGATGAAAGGAAAACGGTTATTCCTATATATAGTACGGATACCACAGATCGGTATGCAAGAAGAACAATTCCTAAAAATAATATATCAAACAAAAGGCACAACTGCCCTAAAGACAGGCTACTAATCTTACGTTGCACCAATCTTGCCATGATATCCGTTCCGCCGGTGGATGCACCGCCTCGAAAGATAAGACCGTAGCCTAAACCCAAAAGTAAACCACCTGCTAAACAGATCAACAAAGGCTCCCGAGTAGTCATAACCCAAATTTTCTGTGTAAAGCCCAAGCTGTCAATTAAAACGGAGCAAAGCGTTGTGCCCAACAGACTCCTGCAAACAAATCCTTTCCCCAGCGCTCGATATCCTGCCCAGAATAGTGGAATGTTTAAAATAAAAATGCCAACGCCCACCGGAATACGTCCTCCGGTAGCATTATAGATTAACACAGCAACACCGGTTATGCCTCCCGGCGCGAGCCCTGCCGGCGTAAGAAATTGATTCATAGCGAAAGACACGAATAAAGAACCGATTAAACAATACAAAAATGTTTTCACAAAAACTGCTCCCAGTTGCATAATCTCTTTCGCTATTATTTTCTTTTTCTATTCATCCTATCCCTTTTCACTTCCAAGAAGATTCCCCGTCTTTCCAAAAAAGATAAAACTCGCAAGAACTGATAAGTTCTACGGATGAACATTAGAAAATTGCGTTCAATGCACATTTTCGTGTTTACAACCGTCTCTGTTTTGTTTATAATACAAACAAATACCGCCCGGAAGAAAGGTTCTGCGAACAATGGATACAAACACATTGGATGCACGCGCAACACGATTGTTGATTGCGCTTGGGTTCTCTCCCAAAAATATAGGATTTCATTACCTTAGACAGGCCCTTATATTAACCGTACCGAATCCAGCTGCATTGGACTTGATTACGAAAAGTATGTATCCTGAATTAGCAAAACATTTTAATACCAAAACTTTTGACATCGAACGGACCATGCGATTCGCCATCGGTGAGTGGTTCAAAGAAAAATGCCCCGGTGCCCGAATTTACATCACCGAGGCAGAAAGCTTTCTCATTCCGGACAAATGTCCATCTAATTTATCCATGCTCAAGCTTTTATCTACACTTCTTCGGAATGCTCATACTTTGCCTTCGTAGCTAAGCCTCCCCGAATATGGCGCTCCGCTTTATTCACGTCTAATATTTCCCGAACTTGTTCAGCAAGAGTCGCATGAATAACCGGCAAACGCTCCGTCATGTCTTTATGTACCGTACTCTTACTGACACGGAATATCTCTGCACAAGCTCTGACCGTACACCCGGTTTGAATAATGTACTCCGCAATTTCATACACTCGGTCCTCAATATAATCTTTCAAAACTAACGCCCCTAAACTGTATGGAAATCTTCTGTACATTTTTATGAAAGCAGAACTAAATATATGTCATATTGTCAAACATTTTTCCTTTTGCTATAATATATTGAGTAGAAATTCTGTAAAGGAGATGATACGTGATGGCCGCAAAACAAGAAATGAGCATTGCTGCTTTATTTGATTTGTCCCGAACTTCTGCAAACTCGTATTTAGTACAATTTACGTATCCATGGGAGGCACTTTCAGGGATCTCGGATTTTGTAATTGCCTACGGAAACACACTGTCTGATAAAGATTATAAGCTTCCGGAGGAAACCGGCATCCCCAACGTTTGGATCGCCCGCAATGCCAAGGTGGCGCCCACCGCTTTTATTCAAGGACCTTGCGTCATTGAGTCGGAAGCTGAAATTCGTCACTGTGCCTACATTCGAGGAAGCGCCCTTATCGGCAAAGGTGCTGTGGTGGGGAACTCCTGTGAAGTGAAGAATTCTATTTTATTCGAAAGCGTTCAAGTGCCGCATTTTAATTATGTGGGTGATTCCATATTGGGATACAAGGCCCATTTAGGTGCCGGCGCCGTTACTTCTAATATTAAGAGCGATAAGACGAACATTTCCATCTCAGCAGGAGATGCCCGTATTGACACCGGCAGAAGAAAGTTTGGTGCAGCCGTAGGTGATCTTACGGAGGTTGGTTGTAATAGCGTACTTTGTCCCGGCACCGTATTAGGAAAGGAATGTACCGTGTATCCATTATCTCGGGTACGAGGCTTCATTCCACAAAGACATATTTTCAAAGATGCAACCAACATTGTAGCTAAGGTTTAAAGAAAGGACGTTTGATTTATGGGAAGATTATTCGGAACTGACGGTGTAAGAGGCATTGCCAACACCTTTTTAACTTGCGAGAAAGCTATGGAAATTGGTCGGGCAGCTGCCGCTGTTCTAAGTGCCGGCAATCATATACAAAAACCCCTGGTATTGATCGGGTACGATACCCGTCTCTCCTCCGATATGTTGGCCAGTGCCATTTCTGCAGGTCTTTGCTCCGTAGGAGCCAACGTGCTGAACATTGGCGTGGTACCCACTCCTGCAGTTGCATATTTAATTAGCCGTTACAATGCCCAAGCCGGCATTATGATTTCGGCTTCTCACAATCCTGCAGAATTTAACGGAATTAAAATTTTCAATGCCGAAGGTTACAAGCTGGCAGATGCGTTGGAGGATCGAATTGAATCCATGGTTTTGGACGGAACACCGGCCATCCAATTAGCAGGACCTAACGAGCTGGGTACCGTTACGTATAGTACGGCAGCAATCCAAGACTATATTGATCACATTTGTGCCACCATTCCCCACGACTTATCTGGTCTTCGGGTGTGTATGGACTGTGCCAACGGCAGTGCCAGTGCAACCGCCCGTCAGTTGTTTACGAAACTCGGGGCGGATATTCATGTCTTAGCAGATGATCCGGACGGTCTAAATATTAATAAAGATTGCGGATCTACCCATTTAGGACAACTCAAGAAGGCCGTTCTGGATGGTCATTATGATGCCGGCCTTGCTTTCGATGGGGATGCAGACCGATTCTTGGCCATTGACGAATTGGGCAACGAAATTGATGGCGATATGATTATGGCTATTATGGCATTAGACATGAAGGCCCGGGGCACGCTGGCAAAGAACACAGTGGTTGGTACCATTATGACCAACTTCGGCTTCGGTAAATTCTGCCGAGAGAACGACATTAATTTTGTGGCGACCAAAGTAGGCGACCGCTACGTATTAGAGGAAATGCTCTTGGAGGGATACTGCTTTGGCGGCGAACAATCCGGTCACGTGATTTTTAAAGAATTTGCTTCCACCGGCGATGGTCAGTTAACCGCCGTACAACTCCTTGCCCATATGAAGCGCTCCGGGAAGAAACTATCCGAACTGGCAAGAGTAATGACCCGCTATCCTCAGCATATGGTAAATATCCACGTTTCTCCGGAAGGCAAATTAGCATTCTATACGGATGATAGTGTGAAAGCAGTGTTGGATGATGCCAAAGACCAATTGGGAACGACAGGTCGTTTGGTAGTACGACCCTCCGGCACAGAACCGCTCATCCGAATTATGACAGAAGGAGAAGACGACGAAAAAGTGGCGGCTTTAGCCACCACTACGGCACAAAAGATTGAGAAAATCCTCTCCGCGTATTAAGAAAGGATCATCCGATTTTCTCCACAATTTCTAAAGGAATTTGAATCTGCATAGGGCGTCCCATCATAGTCATTTCCACAAGACCCGTTCTGCGGTGACGGTCAATTTTCTTAATCAAACCCTCCCGCCCTTGGAAAGGACCGGAAAGAACCATCACCCGACTGTTTACAATCATCCCTTTAGAAAGGCGCACCAAGTATGTATCATCGTAGAGGCCGGCAATTAAGTCGGCTTCTTCTTGTTCAATAGGCGTGAAGATATTGTCACTTTTCAGCACGCGCTTAAAGGCGGTTATTTTAGAAAGTTGCGCAGACACTTGTTCAATGCAGTCCGTAATAATAAACATATATCCCGGGAATAGCGGTCGAATCATCTTTTGATACGTGCCCGCCCGCTTCACAATATACTCTGCCAAGGGAACAAAACATTCTTGGTATAAATCGGCTCCCACAGTCTGAATGATTTTCTCGCAAATCATTTTCTCGCTACCGGTGCGAACTTGAATGGCATACCAATTAGATTGCATAGGTACCTCCATTTTCCAAAATCCGTAAAAAATCTTCCCGTAGGCTCCATCCGCCTGCCGCCACAGAACTCTCTCGCCCATCCGTAGGAAGCGCTTCTCCGTAAGTCGTGCAAATCCAGCCCCCCGCTTCCTGAACAATTAGGCACCCTGCCATAAAATCCCAAGGTGAAAGTCTTAGTTCAAAAAAAGCATCTATTCGTCCGCAAGCCACATCGCATAAGTCCAGGGCTGCGGATCCACAGCGCCGAATATCGTCACACTGCATCAAAAGCGCTTTTGCAATATTCATAGTACGCTCCCCTAATTCTGCCCGATAGTACGGAGACGTACCTACAGCCACAATGGCTTCTCGCATCCGTTTAGACCCGGCAGAAATAGGACAGCCATTCAAATAAGCCCCCTTTCCTATCCCTGCGTGAAACATTTCATCTGTATAAGGCTGATACACAGCACCCCAAACCAATTTCCCCGCATATAAGGCCCCCACCGAAATAGCAGAGCGATAATAATTACGTATAAAGTTGGTTGTCCCATCGATGGGATCAATGACAAAAGTCCACTCCTGTCCCAAGTTGTTCCGATTCTCCCCCTCTTCTTCCGCCAGGAACGTACACCCGGGGAAAATCTCTCGTATCCCGGTTTCCAAAAGGCGTTGCACCTGCACATCATAAACCGTTACGTAATTAGCAGAACCTTCTTTGTCATATACTTCTCCCGTTGTAAGACGAGCGGACGCTTCCAAAATAACCGTGCCGGCCCGGCGAATTAATGCGAATAATGCTTGTTCTTGGGTTTCTTGCATACAATCACCTTTCTATTTCTTTCCGGTTGTATTATAAAACCCAACATTCTAAAAGTCAACGAAAAGGCATCCACTCCACTTTCGTATCGGTATAATAGTGCTGTAAAATTTCCATAAAGTCATACCCATCATCCGCCATGGCCGCAGCACCGCATTGGCTCATACCCACACCGTGACCGGAACCTACCGTCACAATACGAACGCCTCCTCCGGGATCGTTTTGAAAATAAAAATGGGTAGAACGAAGGCCCAAACATTCCCGCACAACGGTTCCCGGAATTTGAATTCCATCAATTTCTATAGAAAGAACTCGACCCGTGTCAGAACGCTGAATCTTACCTATAGAATCGACCAATTGGGAAGAATCACAGGAAATATCATATCCATAGCTGCGCAATTGGCTCAGAATCGCCCAACTATTATAATCCTGGGCAAAAACAATATCCGTAAAATAATATGCCTGTTCATTTTTGCTGGAAACACTTTGAAGATACGCATAAGAATCCCCGCTCCATACGTGCT
>JAZRHX010000293.1:0-2512 GCA_045644985.1 Clostridia bacterium
TATTCCTGATAATGCATATGGCATTTGCGAAGGCGCCTTTGATGCATTTATCGAAAGACTTGTATCGGTTGAATTTTCTGCCACCAGCAGGATGGCAAAGTTTGGAGAGAACATCTTTAAGAACGCGGTTAAATTGCAATCTTTTGCGATACCCTCTAAAGTACAGAGTATTCCTGCGGGTTTATTTGACGGTTGCGTAAAGCTTGCAACCGTAGATACAACAAAGAGTAGATTGTTATCCATTGGCGATAATGCATTTAATAATTGTAAAGCATTAACCGCGATTTATTTGCCAGACGCAATTACAACAATTGGAAGCAATGCATTCTACGGATGCGTTACAATTACCGAGGTTAATTTGCCGAAGCAAATTGTTTCCATTGGTGATTTTGCATTCAAGAACTGCACAGCACTTTCTGAATTTGGTTTTAGAAAGTCTTTGACGTACGTTGGTGTTCAAGCTTTTGACAACACAATTTGGTATAACAACTTAAGTACATACGAAACAACGCCTACCGAGAATCAGTTCCATATCTATGGCGATGGCGTTTTAATCAAAGCCGATATCTTTGAGAGCAAGATTGTTATTCCCGAAGAAGTTAAATCTATCGCAGCATTCACGTTTAATGGTTGGACCAAGATTGGAGATCGTGAGTTCTACGGCTCTTCCCTTCCTAAGAGTATTACAATCCCCGCAGGTGTAACCAGCATCGGAGATTACGCATTCTTCTGTTGCGAGAACTTGGAAACTGTGTTCATTGCAGATACCGTAACTTCTATTGGCGAGAAAGCATTCTACGGTTGTAAGAATATTACCAGTATTGTAATTCCTTCGTCCGTAGCATCCATTAGCAACTACTGTTTCTATGGATGTACCTCCCTTTCCGAGGTAACACTTCCGGCAAACTTAACCGCGATCGGAGACTATGCATTCTATAATTGTTTTGCACTTGAAGAAATTACAATCCCTACTTCCGTATCGAAGATTGGAAACTACGCTTTCTACGGAACCGCATGGTATTCTTATAACAGCCAAGACTTTTTTGTAGTAAATAATATTTTATTAAAGTGTTCTTCTGCAGAAGCTAAGATTTCAATTCCTGCGAATGTAGCTACAATTTGCGGCGGTGCTTTTGAGAATGAATACACCGAAGAAATCACGGTTCCTGCATCTATCACGAAAGTTACAGAATATGCATTTTCCGGTTGTGTTTCATTAAAAACAGTGAAATTCAACGGAACGATTTCCGAAATTGAAAGTCGTGCGTTTAATGGTTGTAAGGCATTAAAGATAACAATACCTGCCGGCGCAACCGTGGCAGCAGATGCTTTTGCAAATTGTCCCTTAATGGCGGATTGATATCAAGATGAATTTTTAAATGGATAAAGGGCTGTTTCAAAACTACAATAAAAGTAGTAAAGAAACAGCCCTTTAGATTTTATTCAAACGCAATTAAAGAAACGTGTGCTCCCCATTCCGGCAAGTAGGAAAAGGTACGCAATTCTCCTTGATACGGAAAAGATATTTTACAAGAAAATAACATAGGGGCATTTATGCCCGCTTTACTGCCATATTTTCTATCGCCCACCAACGGATATCCCCGGCTGGCAAATTGCACACGAATTTGATGACTACGACCTGTGTATAACCGAATATGTACGAAAGAAGAGTCCCCTTCTTGGATTCGACGATAAACCAAGCGTGCCTCTTTCACCCCGGCACGTATACGTTTCACCACATAGACTTTATTCTTTGAAGAATCCTTCCAAAGTAAATCCGTCCAATCTCCAAAAGATGGAGGCATCCCGTGAACTATGGCAACATATTCTTTAACAAACGCACCCGATTGAATCAATCGAGATAAAAGCGCCGAAGAAGACTTTGTACGGGCATAGACCATCACACCGCCCACATTCTTATCCAATCGGTGAACAGGCCAAAAATCGCCCGTTAACGCTTCAGAAAGACAGCGAGGCAACTGGTGCTCTGAATCCATCCCTACCGGCTTTACACATACCGCAATTTGATCGTCAAAATAAAGAATTTTCATAGCCAATCCATCTCCAAATCCTGTTCATATTAACACCAACCCGTAGAATCGTCAACAAAAACAGAAACAGGAATCCCATCCGGTGGATTCCTGCTTCAAATCCAACTACGAAGCAAGACTACGCGCCTTGTGCAAGGTCGCCAGCATATGCTCAATATAAATTCCATAACCCACTGTGGGATCATTCATCGTTACGTGCGTTACAGCACCAACAATGCATCCGTCTTGGATAATCGGGCTTCCACTCATGCCTTGTACAATCCCGCCTGTTTGCTCAATCAACCGGGGATCTGTAATTTTCAAGGTTAATCCTTTTGTTGCGTAAATACGATCCTTTAAAGTAACTGTAATTTCAACAGCATATTCTTCCGGTTGATCACCACAAACCGTACTGAGAATCGTTGCTTTTCCCGTGTGAACTTGTGTTCCGGGCATAACCGGATATTCTTTTAAACAAAAAA
>JAZRHX010000294.1:0-9552 GCA_045644985.1 Clostridia bacterium
TGAGATTATTACCAGTACAGGAGATATTCGATTTACGATCGGATAATTACCATTGAACTCTCCGGGGAAATATGTTACAATCTTAACAGTTTATACAAAAGAGAAAGAATAATATTTTCGGAGGGTCCATATGGAGAAGAAGTTGATCTATGACATTGAGGACAAGCCTAAGTTTGGGCAAATGTTAATATTTGCCTTACAACAATTGCTTGCCATCCTCGCCGCTACCATCGCAGTACCTACGATTATCGGACTGCCTACACAAATTCCGGCTGCTATCTTAGGCGCCGGTATCGGAACGTTGGTTTACCAGTTGTTTACAAGGTTTAAGAGCCCTGTGTTCTTAGGGAGCTCCTTTGCTTTCTTAAGCTCTTTGGGTGTAGCACTTGCCTACGGTTATTGCGGAATCATATTGGGTTCCATCGTGGCAGGCCTTGTGTACGTAATTATTGCAATTGTGATCCATTTTACCGGCACCGCGTGGGTGGACAAGCTAATGCCGCCGGTGATCATCGGACCTACCGTTGCTTTGATTGGTCTTTCTTTGGCCGTGAACGCTATGGGCGATCTTGTGAAGGCCAATTCATCTGTAAAGTTTAGCGGCTACAATTTGGTGGCTTTGCTTTGCGGCTTGATTGCTTTCTTTGTGATTGTGATTTGCTCCACCCAGAAGAAAAAGCAAATGCCTCGCTTAATTCCCTTTATTTTGGGTATTGCTGCAGGTTACGTGGCTGCGGCTATTTTTACGTTGATTGGTCATCTGGCAGATTGGGATTATCTGATGGTTATTAATTTCCGACCGGTTATTGATAATTTTGTGGATGCCGAAGGCGCTTTTAGAGGTATTTCTTCGATTATTGATTATCCTCGTTTTGCGTTAGTCGGTGCGGTGAAGGAATTGAGTTCCGGCAACGTATCTGCTGAAATCTTGGCTGCCAATGAGGGGGCGGGTCTTCTCAACGCCGGCGGTATTGTGGAAGTAATCGTGGCGTTCTTGCCGGTGGCTTTGGTTGTATTTGCAGAGCACATTGCAGACCACAAGAATCTTTCTTCCATTATTGATCGGGATTTGATTAAGGAACCCGGTCTTAAGAGAACCCTGTTGGGTGACGGCGTTGGTTCTATTGCCGGTACAATCTTTGGTGTTTGCCCCAATACGACTTACGGTGAATCTGTAGGTTGCGTAGCAATTACCAGAAATGCATCCATTTGCACGATTACCACCGCAGCGGTTATGTGTATGGTACTTTCCTTTATTAAACCTATTATGGTCATTTTGCAGACGATTCCGTCTTGTGTAATGGGCGGCGTTTGTTTGACCTTGTACGGTTTCATCGCCGTGTCCGGTCTTAAGATGTTTAAGGATTTGGATTTGAATAACAATAAGAATTTGTTCGTAGTAGCCGCTATTTTGATTTCCGGAATTGGTGGTCTTTCTATCCAGATTCCTTACGGATTGGCAGCAGACGGTTCCGTTGCAGACGTAATTAAGGTTACTTCTATTGCAACCGCTTTGATTCTCGGTATCATCACCAATGCAGTACTGACGAGAGTAGAGAAATCCGGAAAGAAGGATGATGCGGAATGAAAGAGTATCCAAACGTAACGATTTTTAATCATCCGTTAATTCGCCACAAAATTGGCATTCTGCGGGACGAACGCACCAGCATGAAGGAATTTAGAGAGTTGATTGAAGAAATCACAACTTTGATGACTTTTGAGTGTCTGAAGACAGGTGTTCCTACGGAGGAACGTGAGGTCAAGACACCTTTAGAAGTTTGTACACAGCAAATGATCAAGGATAATTCGATTGTCATTGTTCCCATTCTTCGTGCCGGTCTTGGTATGGTAAACGGTATTCACGTACTGTTCCCCTCTGCGAAAGTTGGACATATCGGGATGTATCGAAATGAAGAAACATTAGAGCCTTGTGAGTACTACTGTAAACTGCCGGAGAACATTGAAGATAAATTGGTGTTGGTAGTAGATCCTATGCTTGCAACCGGCGGGAGCGCCTGCGATGCAATTACCAAGCTCAAAGAGAAGGGTTGCAAACACATTAAATTTATGGCTGTCATCGGTGCGCCGGAAGGCGTGTCCCGTGTAGCGGAAGCCCATCCGGACGTAGAAGTTTTCGTATCTACTTTAGATCGTTGCTTGAATGAGAACGGGTATATCTTACCCGGTCTTGGGGATGCAGGCGACCGATTGTTTGGAACGAAGTAAATTGTAAGGTTTTTGATGTAATATAAACGGGGCTGACTCTTTGACAATAAGAGAATGCCCCGTTTTGTTATTTATTAAAGGACGGCGGCACCGTATTCCCTGAATTAAAAGCATTGGGACCGGGATCAGACATGGAAAAATACATTTTTGCCGCTTGGGTGGTGCCAAAATCTCGATTGGAACCGGAATTTTGCACTTTGTTGAAGGCATCTCGGAACATTTGGTTATGGGCTTCCTCTCGGTTGAGTAAGAAATCAATGGTCTCACGAACTTTTCGGTCTGCAATCTGCCGGTACAAGTACTCATAAACGACTTTTGCCCGTTGCTCGGAAGCAATATTAGAAAGCAGGTCTGCACACAAATCTCCTGTTACGGTGACGTAGTCGCCGGTCCAAGAATAGCCGGAGGCATTGATTAAACCTGGATTCAATCCCAACAACACGTGGGTTTGTATTTCTCCTACGTTCACTTGCATTGCATCTACGTCGTGACCATTAAGCAGATTAATGGTTTGGGCGACCATCTCCATATGACCCAATTCCTCTGCCGCAATATCCAAGAATAAATCCTTAATTTCAGAATCTTTAATCCGAAAACTTTGGGACATATACTGCATAGCCGCTTTTAACTCGCCATTTCCGCCACCCAGTTGCTCTTGTAAGAGTACCGCGTACTGAGGATTGGGGCGCTCGATGGCTACAGGGTGGAAAAGCTGTTTCTCGTGTTTAAACATAGACTACCTCCAAAAAAGATTTAACGTTAGTGTTTCCTGAATTTCGCAGTTTCAATCATTGAAAAAAGACTTCGCCTGTGCTACACTCAATCCACGAGGTGTTCCGTATGAAAGATGAGCAAAATTTACATATCCATTCTACGTGTGCGTATCAGAAAGAACAGTTGAAAGCTATGCTCCAAATAATCCCTATGCAAGTGCTGTCTACTGACGGACAACACCAATTAGAAGGCGTTGTGTATTTGCCTCAAGGTACTCCAAAGGGAATCTTCCAGATTGTCCATGGAATGACGGAGTACATTGGTCGTTACCACGATTTTATGTGTCAGATGGCAGATACCGGTTATATATGCTTTGGCTACGACCATTTAGGGCATGGAAAGACAGCAGCGGAAGACGGTGTTTACGGCTATATTGCACCGAAGGGCGGATGGAAACTTTTGTGTAAGGACGTGAATCGTTTCGCAGAGGCGGTACGCACCCAATACGGCAAAGAACTTCCGTATTATCTTATGGGTCACAGCATGGGCTCTTTTATTGTGCGCATTGCAGTGGCAAAAGGTTTTTCAAAACCGGATAAACTTATTGTAATGGGTACCGGTGGACCTAATCCGGCAGCGATACCGGGCCTTGCGTTGCTTAGCCTCATTCGCGCTTTCCGCGGAGATAAACATATTTCACCTTTTGCGGAGAAAATTATGTTTGGCAGTTACAACAAGCGTTTCCCCGAAGGTGACCTTTATGCTTGGCTTACCAAGGATCAAGGGGTGCGGGATCGATACAGGCAGGACGAGTGGTGTACGTTCCATTTTACCATCAGCGCTTTACTGGATTTAATCCGCCTTACTAAGAATGCCAATGGTGTGGCAGGACAGAAGAACGTCCCCACGTTGCTGGTTTCGGGTAAAATGGATCCTGTGGGCAACTACGGGAAAGGTGTCGTCCAAGCCCAAAGTTATATGGAAAAATCCGGCATTCCGGTAACGCTGAAACTCTACGAAAATGCTCGCCATGAAATTCTCAATGACGACTGCAAAGAAACAGTTACAAAGGATATTCTTGCCTTTATTGAGAACGTTTAATAGCGTGTAGGTTTTTCGCGGCGTGCAGGGCGATGAACGTGGCTACGGCAATGGAAAGGGAGGGGTCCAGCCAATTCCAGCCGGTAAAATGAATCACAATGGATCCAATTAGTACTGCCAACCAGCCCAATACGTCTTCTAACATATGTAGATTTACCGCTTTTTGATTGTGGGAATGTCCTCCGTGGGTGACATGCGCCGCAACCAAGTTTACGATGACGCCCGCAAGAGCAAAGCCCAACATCTCTATGGTGTGCAGGGGTGCCGGATGCACAAAGCGGTATAAGGCTTGAACCATAACACCCAGTGATCCGATGACCAGAATTGTATTGGTGATAACAGCACTCCAAAGGGAATAGCGTTGATTGTTGGTTTTATGACTTTTCCGCTCAAACAGATAAGCAAGCCCGATGGAACAGGCGTCCCCAAAATCATGGATAGCATCGGAAACAATGGCTATGCTGCCCGTCAGACTGCCACCAATCCACTCAAAAATAGCGAAAAATAAATTTAATACAAAAGCAATTCCGATTTTTTTATGGGTATGCATATTGACATCTCCTTTGTTGACAGGGATTATTACTTTCGGTACAATATAACCATTAATGAACAATGTGTTCAATATATAATTTTGGATAGATATTCAATACGGAACATTTTGTGTAAAATGTATGGAGATGCAAGCATGGACAGAAGACAGAGAAAGACAAGAACGGCTATTTTTCAGGCTTTTGAAGCATTACTTCGGACGAAACGGGCGGAACAAATTACGGTGGGAGAGATTATTACGCGTGCCGATGTGGGCAGGGCGACATTTTATGCCCACTTTGAAACAAAAGAATCCCTTTTGGAAGCCCTGTGTCAAGAGCTGTTCTGCCATGTCTTTGATAGTTTGGAAGGAGAGACGGAGCATCGCCATATTTTTGAATGTGAAGCACCAAATTCTGTGTTCTTGCACTTGTTTCAGCACTTAGCCAAGAATGATTATGGTATTTTGAAACTGTTTGCCGGAGAGAACAACGAAATTTTTTTGCAGTATTTCAAGCAGGGACTGGTGCAGTTGATTGAAAGTCAAATAAATGTAGACGCTGATTTACCTCGGGGCTTCCGGGCGCATCTGATCGCGGCGGTATTTACAGAAACAGTGAGGTGGTGGGCCGTAGGCAGGATGCAAGAAACTCCGGAACAAATTTGCAGGTATTTTATGACCACGTTGACAAATCCCATTTTGTCTGCCATAACATAAACGGCTTTACGCCTAATGTAATTACGTACGACATTCATGAAGATTTTGGCGGCGGATGTCTGGCAGCAGTCACTGTATTTAAGAAGAAACAGGAAGTAGAAGAAGATTAATCACTCCACGCAAAAAGGGGCTTATTCGAAATTGCCTGGCAAGCATTTTGAATAAGCCCCTTTTGTGATATGGCATCTAATGTAGTGTTATTTCTTCTTCTCAAATTCTGCAGCAGCCGTTTGTAACAATGCCCGAATAGGCAAATGTTGAGGACACAGGGCTTCGCAATTTCCGCATGCTACGCAATCACCGGCTTTCCCGCGATTATGGGTATTCACACTATAATAATAGGCAGGATTCCAACTGTGGAACGTCTTTCGGCTGTTTAAACAGGCGAAAATATCGGGAATAGGAATACTTTGAGGACAAGAATCTGTGCAATACCGGCAAGCGGTACAGGCAATTAAATTTTGGCCTTTGAAAATGTGACAAACATTCCGTACCGCTTCTTGCTCCTTCTCGTTTAGCGGTTGGAAATTGCTCATACAAGCAATATTCTCCTCTACCATCTCCAAAGTACCCATACCGGAAAGCACCATTATAACGCCTTCAAAACCTGCAGCGAACCGAAGGGCATAACTTGCATAGCTATCGCTTCCTATGTGATCAAAAATTGCTTTTGCTTCCTCCGGTAAATTTACAAGGCAGCCGCCCTTCACCGGTTCCATGATAATTACCGGCTTATGGTACTTTCGACATACTTCGTAAACTCGTTTGGAATCTACGGCAACATCTTCGTAATCTACGTAATTAAATTGAATCTGTACCACTTCAATTTGGGGGTATTCCGTGAGGATTTGTTCCAGCACTTCTGCTTTATCATGAAAAGAAATGCCGAAATGCTTAAACTTTCCTTCCGCTTGCAGTTCCAGTGCTGTTTCATACGCTTTGCATTTCTTGTATTTTTCAAAAAGCTCCTTGTCCTGGGCATGCATTAAATAAAAATCAAAATAATCCACACCGCAAGCTTCCAGCTGGCTTTGAAACAGTGGTCGAATATCTTCTTGCTTATGGAAGAAAGGCGTAGAAAGTTTGTTGGTGAGTACGTAGCTTTCTCTGGGGTATCGGGACGTGAGACATTTTTGTAAAATACCTTCACTCTTACCATCCATATAGCCGTGCGCGGTATCGAAATAATTAAACCCTGCTTCTATGAACGTATCGAACATACGATTGCAACGCTGATAATCTATCTGTCCCTCGTTCATGGGCAAACGCATACATCCAAAACCGAAATTCTTTTGAATATTGAAATTTTCTTTCATATCCCAAGTAACCTTTCTTTGTTTCTTATCTGGTAAAATGCTTTCGAATCCACGCGCTGCCTACAAAGAAAGCGGCACTGTAGGCTCCGTTCCCTAAAAACAATATAAAATTCTCCTCTATATTGTCTAGCGCGGAAACTCCCAAGAAAATTCCAAATACGATCATCCACGTACTGACGCTTCCGGGTTTATAGAGCAAAGGATTGTCAGAAAAAACGTTCAAATAAACGGATTGCGCAAACCGGTGAATCTTTCTGAAACCCAGAATATTGAGCAGAATGCCAATCACTGCAATGGCAATAAAAATCACAAGGATCACAACGGAAATCAAGGTAATCATAGTGGATCCTGTAATTTCGTCTAACACGGTATCTTGCAACGGGACATATCCTTCATATTCTTCCAAAACCCCCATCCAAGAGTATGCATTGCCCAAAGACAAGAGCAGTGTAACGAGAACGCCCATTAAGGCAATCCCTCCGAACACCACGAAATTAATAACGTAAAGTGCAAATAAAGTCCCGCTGACGGAACGAAGATGGGTTTGGGATACAACATTCTTCCGCGCACTTGCATATGTAAGCCAGAAGAAAATTGTAAGCAAAACGCCAATGACGGAGAATTCATTTCCTATCAGTGCAAGCCCGCATCCGCAAGTGATTAAGATACACAATGTCAGAAATAAGGGATGTTTGAGGGATGATAAGAAGAATTTCTGCTTTAAGGAAGTTCCGCAATATATGCAAAACGTATCTCCTTCCTTATATGGGTTACCGCAATTTGTGCAATGCATAACCGTACCTCCTGTGAAGTGGACTGTATTAACAGTATACCACAGCAGAAAACATTTGAACAGCACAATTGACTGTGCTATAACTCCCACGACAAAATAAGGAGGAAGATTATGGCAGAGAAAGTAATATTGATTTTAGTAGACGGGATGAGGCCGGATGGCATGATGCAATGCAGGAATCCCTATGCGCAAGAGATTTTGCAAAAGTCTACCTATTCTTTAAAAACACAAACGGTGATGCCTTCCGTAACCCTTCCTTGCCATATGTCATTATTTCACAGCGTAGGGTCGGAACGCCACGGCATTTTGACCAACACTTACACACCACAAGTTCGTCCTATTGACGGCTTGTTTGATCAATTGTAGAAATACGGCAAAAAGAGCGGTTTCTTTTATACCTGGGAGGAACTTCGGGATTTGGGTCGTCCCGGCAATGTGGATACGGCGGTCTTTCACAGTTTGCACACAAGATCTCATACGGATAAGAGCATTACAAAAGAAGCTATTACATATATTCAAACCGCCAATCCGGACTTTGTTTTTCTTTATTTAGGAGAAACGGATGAAATTGGGCATGGTCACGGATGGATGACGGAAGCCTATTTACAATGTATCAGCGGCGCCTTGGATTGCGTGAAGCAGGTGGAGGAGAATATTTCTTCCGAATACACCATTATTTTAACCGCGGATCACGGTGGGCACGATCGCTGTCACGGCACAGAATTGCCGGAAGATATGACCACGCCTCTTTGCATTTGGGGCCCGAAATTTAAGGAGGGCAAAGAAGTCTGTGGACTCTCTATTAAAGATATTGCGCCCACAGTCGCTGCGATGCTGGAAGTGCCTCCTGTGAAAGAGTGGGAAGGACGAAATTTGCTTGCCAAATGATGGTGAAAAATTTATAATACAATCTATAATAAACTGTATGGAGGGAAATAACCATGTGTGAGAATAAGTTTTATATTTGTGAACATTGCGGCAATATCATCGGTATGATTCATGATGCAGGTGTTCCTATGATGTGTTGCGGTCGGAAGATGACCAAATTAGAACCCGGTACTGTGGAAGCCAGCCACGAGAAACATATTCCCGTTGTAACCGTAAACGGCGATACCGTGACCGTTCGCGTAGGTTCTATAGATCATCCTATGCTGGAAGAACACAGCATTCTCTGGGTATACTTACGAACAGAGAAGGGCGGTCAGAGAAAGTGCTTGCCAGTCGGGGAGGCACCGGAAGTATCTTTCGTGTTGAAAGATGACAAAGCATTGGCTGCTTACGCATACTGTAATTTGCACGGTCTTTGGATGGCAGAAGTAGAAGAACCTAAGGTTTGCGACTTGAAGCCTTTGGACCACAAAGCCGCAGGGGATTATACTGTATGTAAGTGTAACAATGTAAGTTACTTTGATATTTTAGATGAAGTGGAGAAGCACAGCGATGTGGCGCAGCTTTTGGATATGTTTGAAGACGTAAAGAACACCACTAAATGCTCAACCGGTTGCGGCGGTTGCTACGACAAAGTAATTGCAATTATTTCGGAAGCGATGTCCGGAGGGAAGCGATAAATTTAATTTATTAATGTGAACAAATTAAAGGGAGAGACTTCATAATGAAGATCACTCCCTTTAATTTTTGCAATATTTATTAAACAAAAATGCAATGTTACTGTAAAGAAGAGTGTGATACACTACACATAAATAATTCTAAGGGGTGTGAGTTTCATGCGAAAAATTGTCAGCTTTGTTTTAGCGTTTAGCTTGTTCTGTTCGCTCTTTTGTGCGTTGAACACAGTATCTGTTTATGGGGTATCGTCGGAAACAGATTCTAATATGGAAGAACTTTATACTTTTGAAAGTATCGTTGCAGACAATGGTGGTACATTTCCGATCGGAAGTACACAAAGTTCGTATGATGCAGCCAGCGGAGTTTTGACTTTGCCGACTGCTTCTAATACAGTTCTATTTGTAACCGATGTTGTAGATGCGGCTTATTTTACAATTCATGTAGAAATGGCGCCTACAAACTTGACGAGTGGTTTTGTCATTCAAGATGCTCTTTTATTGGGGTCTTCTTCGGAACATCATCGTTTTTATATTAAAGATAATGTCCGTACAGCAACGCAAGATCGTGCGGCGTATGCGAGATATGCGCAC
>JAZRHX010000295.1:0-6305 GCA_045644985.1 Clostridia bacterium
TTGCTGCTCACTGGAAATATAAAGAAGGTAAGCATGATCGAAAGAATGCTGTGGATAGTAAGCTAGAGTGGGTACGAAACCTTCTGGATAACCAGAAAGAAATTGAAGATCCCAATGCTTTTGCAGAAACGTTCAAAATGGACCTTTTCACCGACGAAGTCTTTGTTTTCACACCAAAAGGTGATGTGAAATGTCTTCCCAAAGGTTCAACGCCCATTGACTTTGCTTATGCCATTCACAGTGCCGTGGGCAACAATATGATTGGTGCCAGAATTAACGGTGAGATCAAACCGCTGAATTACAAATTGAATACTGGTGAGTTTGTTGAAATTATAACCGCATCCCAGCCGGGACGGGGGCCCAGCAGAGACTGGTTAAGTATTGTTAAGAGCTCGGAAGCCAAGAGTAAGATTCGTCAGTGGTTTAAGAAAGAACGAAGAGAAGAGAATATTGAGAACGGTCGCGAAGCGGTTCTCAATGAAATCCGGAGAATCGGGGTTCCTGCCGCCCAAATTCTTGTCGCGGAGTGGGTTGAACCCATTTTACGAAAGCATCGTTTCAATTCTTTGGAGGATATGTATAACGTTATCGGATTTGGAGAGTTAAGCGCGCAGAAATTTGTAGGGCAACTGCATAATGAGTACATCCGAAAGCAGAATGAGAAAGAGAACGAAGAAGAGATTCTTTCTAAGTTGGAGTCCGGGAAGGACGGTAGCGAAAGTGCTTCCAAAGAGAAAGAAAAGAAGCAGAAAGAACATTCTGAGAACGGCATTATTGTAAAGGGTATAGAGAACTGTTTAGTGCGTCTTTCCCATTGTTGTAATCCGGTTCCCGGAGATTCCATTGTGGGATATATTACACGAGGACGCGGCGTTTCCGTACATCGGACAGACTGTCCTAATGTGATTGCTATGAGCGATGAGAACCGTATGATTGACGTACGCTGGGCCAGCGCCGGTCGGAAAGCTTACCCTGTGGATCTTGCCATTCAAGCTATTGACGGAGATGGTTTGCTGATTCAAATTGCCAATGTAATTGCGGAAAGCAAATTGCCTTTACTAGCCATTAATGCCAGAAAGACACGGGACAATTACGGTTTGTTCGATTTGACGGTGCAGATTACAGAAAGAGAAGACTTGGATCGATTGATTCGCAAGCTTCACAAGGTGGAGAACGTGCTGGATGTCAGCCGAACCGTTCGGTAAAGGAGATTATTATGCGAGCAGTAGTACAGCGGGTGCTGTCTTCCAAAGTAACAGTGGACGGGATGCTTGTAGGCAAAATCGGTCCCGGTATGAATATTCTTCTGGGTATTTCCAAGGAAGATACTTTGAAAGATGCGGATTATTTAGTTAACAAAATTGCCGGCTTGCGGATTTTTGACGATCAAGACGGTGTCATGAATTTAAATGCTTTTCAGGCATCCTCCGAGGGTGCAACACCGGAAATTTTGGCCATCAGTCAGTTTACTTTGTATGGAGACGTGCGCAAGGGAAATCGCCCATCCTATATTATGGCTCAAGTACCTGAACAGGCGAAGAAGGTATATGAATATTTCACACAGAAACTGAAAGAAGCGGGTTTCCATGTGGAGACCGGTATTTTTCAAGCGGACATGCAGGTGGAGATTCTTAATAATGGTCCTGTGACCATTCTGTTAGACAGTTTCAAAACGTTCTGAGGAGGTCAAGAAGCAGTGTTTACCTACAAGCGATTCACAAAAGGTCTTCTTGGCTCCAACACGTATATTTTGTGGGATAAAGACACCCGTGCCTGTGCACTGATTGATGCAGGGAATCCGTGGCAGGCGGTTTGGACGGTTGTGGAGGCACAAGCGCTTCAAGTTCAGTATATTATTTTGACCCACGCCCACTACGATCATATTTTTTATTTTGAGGAGTATCGAAAGAAAGCACCCAATGCACAGGTGATTGCTCACTCGCTAGATGATGCATTGCTTCCAAATCCCAGATTAAATGCATCCGAAATCTTTGGACCGCAAAGAAGATTTGCGCAAGTGGACAGATGTGTTTCGGAGGGAGATACGCTTCCTTTAGGGAAGGGTGTGCTTCATATCTATCATACGCCGGGGCACACACCGGGCGGCATTTGTATCCAGGCGGAGCAGTATCTTTTCACAGGAGACACGTTGTTCTATGACGGATTTGGCAGAACAGATTTGGGTGCCGGCTCGGTAGCAGCCATGAGTGCATCCATTGATCGATTGTACGCTATGGAGCCCAACCTGATTGTACTTCCGGGCCACGGCATTGGTACTACCATTGGAAGAGAGGCGAGAGAGAATCCCTATATGGATTTCTAAATTATGGGTATACAGTTTGGTTTTCCCGGGGATCATCCCGGTTATCACGCCTATGAGGCATTGCAAATCTTTAATGATGCAGAAAGCTTCCCCGAACTGGTATCGGGGCAAGCGGAAATGTGGTTTAAGTATTTTACGGAAAATGGCGTTTTATCTAATACGATTACAGTGCCCACTTTTGATGATCACCGCCAATTGAAGCAGTTTATCTATGATACGATGGCAGAACTCACGGGCTATCACTCGCCCTGGGGATGTATGACCGGCATTCGCCCTGCCAAGATTATCAATCAATTATTGGAAGAGGGCAATACGCCGGAAATGGCTACTGCCCATTTTATGGATTTCTACCGTGCAAATCGGGATAAAGCAGAATTTGCCACTCAAACTGCACTTGTGCAGCATTCTTTTTTGGAGGAACAGAAGAAGCATCCCAAGCGAATCGGAATTTATGTAGGCATTCCTTTTTGTCCTACGAGATGCTTGTATTGCTCATTTCCGTCGAATTCTATTGTGAAGTACAAGAAAGTAGTGGATTCTTATTTGAATCTGCTGCAAGAGGAAATGGCGGAAACGCGTCGTCTTTCCGATACACTGGGGTTGGAAATTGAGAGCGTTTATTTGGGAGGCGGAACGCCTACTTCTTTGTCTGAAGACCAATTCGCCCGTTATATGGAGGATGTCACTCGTATTTTTGTTGCCGGGAATCCGCATCTTCGTGAATTTTCTTTAGAAGCCGGGCGTCCGGACAGCATCACCATGGCAAAATTGCAAAAAGCAAAAGCTTGCGGCGTTACCAGAATTAGCGTCAATCCCCAGACGATGCAAGACGAAACTTTGCATTTGATCGGGCGTCATCATACGGGTGCGCAGATTGTGGAGGCATTTCATATGGCGCGCAGTGCCGATTTTGACAACATTAATATGGATGTCATCGCGGGACTTCCGGGAGAAGAAACGGAACATTTCACCCAAACCTTGAATCAAATTGCCACGCTCAAACCCGATGGCATTACTGTACATACACTCAGCGTAAAGCGGGCAGCCGATCTTAAACGTGATGCGCTTCGTGCTACGTTGGAAAGCAAACGAGTGGGAGAAATGGTGTCTCTTGCCCGAACTGCCTGCACACAAATGGGTATGCGCCCTTATTATATGTATCGGCAAAAGAATATGCTGGGAAATCACGAGAATGCGGCTTATTGCCTCCCGGGGAAAGAAAGTCCGTACAATATCCACATTATGGAAGAAGATCAAACAATTTTGGCGGTGGGAGCCGGCGGTGTTTCCAAACGCGTGGAGGGAGACCGAATTGAGCGGGCGTTTAACGTAAAAAGTGTGGAAGAATATTTATCAAGAAGTCGGGAAATGATGGAACGAAAGAAGAAACTGATGGGGGATTGGGGAACGCAGTCATGAGACGATGCCGTATTTATATTGCCATTCACGTACTTGCTAAATGGATTGCATTAATTGGAAATTTAGTGTTGATGACGGTTCTAACCGTATTTCTAGCAGAGCTTTATGAGGGGCATGCAAATTCCCATGCTTTTATCAAAACAGCCGTTGTTTCCGCAGGTGTATTGTTCGTTCGCTTTTGCATGCATTTGCTGGAGGCGAAGATGCGTTACCTTTGTATCAAAACCATGAAAACCACCTTGCGGGAACGAATTTATACCAAATTGCTTCGGTTGGGGGCTACTTATAAAGAACAGGTTTCTACAGGAGGACTATTGCAGGATACAGTGGAAGGTGTGGATCAGCTGGAACATTACTATGGCACTTTTCTTCCGGAGTTCTTCTATGGAATTCTGGCCACGCTAACGTTGTTTGGCTATTTGTTTACCATTCAGTATAACACGGCGATTTTTCTTTTACTGGGCACTGCCTTCATTCCTTTTGCCATTGCCGCCGCCCAAACATTAGCCCAAAAAGCATACAACCAATATTGGAATCGGTACAAGAACGTAAGTAATACTTTCTTAGAAAATCTCCGGGGATTAACTACGTTAAAGATTTATCAAGCAGATCAAATGAAATACAATGAAATGAAAGCCGACAATGAGGAATTGCGCAAGATGGGTATGAAGGTGGCTTTGATTCGCTTGGATGCGATTACGGTAATGGATTTTATTGCTTGCGTCGGCACTGCGGTAGGTGTAGTTTTGGCAATATCCGGATTTATGACGGGGAAATTGGTTCTGGATGGATGCCTTCATATTTTGGTATTGGCATCGGAATTTTTTCTGCCCATGCGCACGATGGGGGAACATTTCCACCACGCTATGAAGGGGCGCGTGGCAGGGGAGAAAATACATAAATTATTGTCTCTTTCGGAGCGAAAGCGGAAGGACTCGAAAGAACCGGAATCCTGGGAATTATCTTGTGAGAATCTTCATTTTTCTTATGATGGACGTCGCGAGATTTTGCAGGGTGTTACAATGCAATTTCCCGTGTGTAGTCTCACGGCGATTGTGGGAGAATCCGGGTGCGGCAAGTCTACTTTGGCTGATATCTTGATGGATCGTCATGCCGGATATACAGGCCGGGTACTTGCCGGTGGGATACCGCTTACGGAGATTGCCCAAGACAATCTGATGCGGCATATTACCTATGTGGGCCATCAAACTCATTTCTTCCACGCTACGGTGGCAGACAATTTACGCCTTGCAAAGCCGAATGCCTCGGATGAAGAATTATGGCAGGTTTTGGATCGGGTTCATATCGGTGACGCCCTTCGAAGAAGACAAGGTTTGAATACGGTAATGGAAGAGCAGGATATTCATTTATCCGGGGGACAACTTCAAAGAATCAGCATAGCAAGGGCTATCTTACATGACAGTCCTGTCTATATTTTTGATGAAGCGACTTCCAATATGGATGGAGAAAGTGAACGCTATGCTATGGAACAAATCTATGGACTTGCAAAGAACAAGACGGTTCTGTTGATTTCTCATCATCTTCCTAACGTGATGAAAGCAGACCGTATTTATGTCATGGAGCAGGGTACTGTTGTTCAAATTGGCACACATGAGGCGCTTCTCGGGGAAGAAGGACTTTACCGGAAGCTTTGGCACGTGCAACACCGCACTACCTGCGAAGTGAATGGAGGTGATCCTACGTGAGAAAACAAAATCGCCTTACCATGATCGTACGATTATTAGGATTGGTGAAATCTCTTTTGGGGGTCTTAATTCTGGGAGTGATCTTGGGCTTATTGGGCAGTTTATGTGCCGCACTAATTCCTGTTGTGGGTAGCTATACCCTTCTTTGCTATCTTCAAGGAATTTCCGGAATCGGCTGGGGTACTTTCCTGGGAATCCTTTTCCTACTGGCAGTACTGCGGGGACTCTTGCGTTACGGCGAAGCTATCAGCAGTGCTCATATTGCGTATACCGGATTGGCAGCTTTGCGGGAGCGTCTGTTTACCGCGTTAAGACAACTGGGATCCGGACAATTCTCCCGGAAAGATCAAGGTAATTTAGTTTCTGTGTTGACTTCTGATATTGAACTCTTAGAGGTATTTTATGCACACACACTGGGCCCGATTATCAGTACGGCGTTGTATGCATGTATCTTTTCTGTTTTTATAGGGACGTTCCATCCTGTTTTGGGCCTCCTTGCCTTGGTGGGCTATACGGTAGTAGGTTTTGTAATTCCTTATGTTACTGCCAAGGCCGGAAGCGGAATCGGACATCGCATTCGCAATCTATCGGGCGCCTTAAGCGGAACCATTTTAGAGAATATTCAAGGCCTTTCCGAAACCATTCAGTACGGCGGAAGTAAAGAAAGATTGCGTAAAATGAATGATGAAACAGAAGCTATTTTACGGGAGGAGAAGAAACTGCAACGCAATACCGGATATAATCATGGATTTACAGAGGGGGCAGTTGTTTTCTTCGATGTGTGTATGCTGTTGGTTTCCGGCGTGTTATACCGGAAAGGCATCGTTGGATTTGGGGGTGTCTTAATTCCCACGATT
>JAZRHX010000296.1:0-2696 GCA_045644985.1 Clostridia bacterium
TGGAATTTGTCTAACACTCAATAATCAAAAACCAAAGGCTTGTTCTGTGCTGTGTATGCGTTCTTCCTGGGCTTTATTGTTACCCGTTTTGCGTTGACTTGAATTTCACCAAGGTAGTCTAATGCCACAGTTTGGGGCAAATCTTTTTCAAATAGAAGGTTTTCTTCTGCATCATACACGCACAAAAGCGGAGAAAATCTACAAGTATCCAAAAAACGCAAGAAAATGACAGCCTTGCGCTTAGTACTAACCTTTTCTTTGAATTTCATAAGCATATTCTCGCCTTGTTCAACTGCTTGCTGTACACAAGAACGGATATGCGTTTCATCAAACTCTTCCGATGTAAAATAAGCAATGAGAACATTTTCTATCCATCGGATAATACTATCCCAAGTTTCAATAGTACCGAGTTTGCTATACAAGTCATTTTCTATGTGAACAGAGCAGTATCTAACCCAAGGATGATACCTATCCACTTTGTCGGATAGGTTCATTTGCTCAGCTATTTCACAAGTAGTAAAATTGATATACAAATGGTCAAATTCTCCAAGAGAGAATTCGTTCTCACGCAATTTCATTACCACTCTATTTACGATAGCATTCAGCTTCTTGTCGCCAAAAGAACAAGTAATGTAGCCACCATATTCATTTTGAGATTCACTCTTGAATAAGCGAATATCGCTGATTATTTTCTTTTTCATAAGAACCACCTCTTCGTCAAATTCAAGTTTGTCTAACTGAATTGTACCATAATGCAATGCGTTTTTCAATGATATATCGCCGGTGCGATATGATATACGGCGTTGCCGTATGATATATTTCCACTCCGTGAAAATATGATATAATATCCGTTCCTTCATATGCCGAAGGCATATATCATCGCTCGAAGAGCGATATCATATCGAAGATATATCACCCGTTCTGCAAGGAACGGATATCATTGTAAAAACATCTTTTGTCCGGTAGACAAAAGAGGTTTTTACATGGAGCAGGTGAGGGGAGTCGAACCCCCCTATTCAGCTTGGGAAGCTGACATTCTACCGATGAATTACACCTGCATTGGCTACATTATAGCACCGATGAGATGAAATTGCAACCCTCTTTTGGAAAATTTCTCTCGACAGAAAACGCCCCCCTTTTTATAAAATGGGAAAACAATCGATTCCACATAAAAAAACTGTAACCTGTGGCAGATTTTTCCGTCCTTATAGATAGAGAGGAAGAAATTATCTTCCGTTGACAGACTACCGGAAATGTGATACTTTTATTTTGTAAGGGAGTCTGTCTGCACCGAACACCGCTTTTGCGGAAATCCAATAAGTAAGGAGAAATCATTATGAAACACCGAGGAATTTTGGCAATGATCCTTGCACTGGCACTTATGTTGGGCATTTTGCCGGGAATGGCTGTGGCTTCCGCCGAGAGCAAATCCGGCATCTGCGGAGACAACGCTGCTTGGGAAGTGGATCTCGACAGTCATACCTTGACCATCAAGGGTACAGGAGAGATGGACTTTGACAGCTATTATTTCTATGCTCCCTGGTCTGCGTGGGAAGAAGAGATTTTTACCATCATCATTGAAGAGGGCATTACATACGCCTGGGGCTTCCACACCTGCAGATGGGCAGAGGAGATCCGGGTTCCCACAACCGTAACGAAACTGGATTACGCGGATTTTTCCGAAATGGCTTCCTTGGAGTACATTGCCGTTGCAGAGGGGAATACGGTCTATTCCGACATTGACGGGGTTCTCTTTACTGCGGATCAAAAGACCCTTCTCCGCTTCCCCTGTGGATACAACGGCATCTACACCGTCCCTGCAACGGTGACAAAGATCGAAGAAAGTGCATTTTCCAACTGCTCTACCTTGTTGGAAGTGACTCTGCCGGAGGGACTGCTGAACATTGAAGCCTATACCTTTTCCGGTTGTTCTTCTTTGATTTCCGTAAAGCTCCCCAAGTCTTTGTTGAAGATTCGCAGATATGCTTTTGAGGAGTGCACCTCCCTGGAATCTATTGATCTGCCACAGGGACTGACTACCATAGGCTACAATGCCTTTGGCTACTGCGGTATTCGCAATGCTGTGGTCCCCGATTCCGTTACCAAATATGACGGAGCCTTTGGCTATTGTGGTGCGTTGGAGAGTCTGACGATCGGCAAGGGAGCATTGTCCGGGGTAGCGAGTGACTATTGGTGTACTCCCAATCTAAAAACTGTGAAAGTCAGCTCTGCAAACGGAAGTTATTACTGTGACGAAAGAGGCGTCTTATACAATAAGGCAAAAACCGAGTTATTGGCAGCTCCCCGTGGAATTACGGGAGAATATACGGTTCTGCCCGGGGTAGAGAGCATTGGATATTGTGCTTTTAACGGCTGTTATGCACTGAAGAAGGTAAACCTGCCTCCTACGGTATCCGCTATCGGTGAGCAGGCCTTTGTGGCTTGTAAGGCCTTAGAAGAAATCAATCTGGAAGGGGTTACTTGGTATGGCATGGCGGCTCTGGCAGGATGCAGTAGCTTGAAGGAAATCAAGCTGGCACCGGAACAGCCCCTCTTTGGGTTCTCTGTTTTCTCAAGCTGTGGTATGACGGAAGTTGAAATTCCCGAAGGATATACGGAAATCGGAGAGAGTATGTTCTCCGGATGTGACAAGTTGAAGACAGTGACCATTGCCTCTACGGTAGAAACCATTCAAA
>JAZRHX010000297.1:0-6053 GCA_045644985.1 Clostridia bacterium
GGAATGAACCCGAGGGCGTTGTGGTTTTTCAAACATTGAATGTTACGGTTGTGAAATACCGTCCTACGATTTCTGTTCAAAATACGACAATCAGTGTTGGAGAATCCTTGAAAGTTTATGTGGATGACAGCATCGGAAACGTACATTACGGCGATGCGTATTCTATTCAAATTGCCGGTCCAACAACGGCGTCTAAGGATATTTCCAATGGTACTGCATTTACGTACACCGGAGAAGCGGTGGAGTTCACGGGTTTGAAAGCCGGCAGCTATGCCGTGAAGTTGCGTTATTGGAACGAACCGGAAGGTGTGGTGGTTGTTCAAACGTTGACGGTTACCGTAACGAGAGTTCGTCCTACCATTTCTATCGAAAATACTGACTTGACAGCAGGAGATTCTTTGACTGTTTCTGTTGGCAATACGACCGGAGTTACAGATTTTGGTGTAGAAGCATATTCGATCCGAATTGTTGGCGGAAGTTCTGTAAACATTTCCAACAGCAGTGGCTTTACAAAAGACCAAGTTACTTTTGAAAATTTGGCGGCCGGCACCTACACCGTGCAACTGCGTCTGTGGGATGCCAACGATACAGATGGCGATGCTTTCACGGTTTTGCAGGAGATTGCAGTTACTGTAAAGGCTAAACCTCTTGCTATTTCTGTTTCTAAAGATACTTTGAAAGCAGGCGAGTCTGTTACAATTTCTTATGAAGGATTGAGCGATAGTTTGTTGACTTCCAATGAAGTTTATTCCATTTGGTTTGGAACTGCAAGCGGCACCAAGTTAAATGAATGGAATATTTGGGATACCAGCACGTCTAAGGGCGAAAGTAATAGCTTCTCTGTTTATGTCAAGAGTGCAGGCACTTACGTTGTAAGACTTCGTGTATGGAATGCAGATAACGGTTTGTTGGATGTTCTGCAAGAAATTACGGTCACTGTTGAGAAAGCAGTTCAGTTGGGTGGCTCTATCCAAGCCGGTAAGACTGAGTACATCGAAGGAGAAGTTCAGTATTTCTCCTACACCTTTGAGGATGTTGCAGATACGACGAATATCGGACATCGTTCTATTAAGATTTACAACGGTTCCACCTTGGTATTTGAATGGACTTCCAGAAATAGCGCCAACAGCGGTTCTTCCAGCAATGAATGGATTGATTTAAAGAACGCAAGCTTTGCAGGCACGCCAGGTACCTACACCATGAAAGTGGTCATTTACGGTACGGATACGGCTTATCCCGGTTATGAGGATATGACATATACCTATACGGTTGTGGAAAGAACGGAAGGCACGACACCGAATCAACCTACTGTAACTGTTTCTGAACAAACCCTTATTTCCGGCGAACAAATTGCTATTTCTTTCGACGGTATGTCTATTGCGAATTTGGATTACAATACCCGTTACCGTGTGGCAGTTCGGAATGCATCCGGCACTTTGTTGGATTCTTGGGTTCTCTGGGATTGCGGTAATACTTACGAAGGCTTGTATGGCGTGAAATATTCTCAAGATCTTCCCATCGGTGATTACACCGTGGCTTTGGAAACAAGACCGAACAGTGGTGGGGACTATGCGGCGATTGACACGATTGAGATTCGGGTTAAGAATGCTATATTCATCCCTCAACCTGAGTTGAAAGATTCTATCACCATGCACTATACCATTGAACTTGGTAGCGGTATGACCGATCCTGTTATCACCTATACATTTAACGGTCAGACGCTTCCGGCAACCGTTACAGCACTTGGCAATAATACCTACGCTTTCATGATTGAGGGTATTCTTCCTCAGCAGATGGGTATGACGATGGATGTGGTTATCGAAGTAGACGGTAATGTTATTGCTACCTTGGAAGGCTACAGCATGAAGAAGTATTGCACGAACATGCTATCTCAAACCGAAGATGAAACCATGAAAGCGTTGCTTGTCGCCCTTCTGAATTACGGTGCCCAGGCGCAGACCTATTTTGGTGACACATCTGCTTCTGTCCTTGAAGGCATTGATGAAGATATTCTGACCAACTATTTAGCCGGTCAAGAGGACTATAAACCTTCTGCACCAGCAGGCGTTGTATCTACACCGGTTGCAGATCAAGATACCAACAAGTCCGCAGCTTATCAGTGGAAAGCTGCTACATTGGGACTTTATGATACGGTGCAAATTCGCGTGAAATTCCAAGCAACTACAGTAGATGGCCTTAAGGTGGTTGTCAACGGAGTAGAAGAATATACAGAATTTGTTTCTGCAGGAGATAAATTGTGGTATATATATATCCCTGTTTATGCAGGCGGTTTTGCAGATGTTCTTGAGATAACTTTCCATGATGGTACAGGTGCAGTAGGGGCAACCTTAAACTATAGTGTAAACACTTATATTGCTTATGCAATGAATCATGGTAGCAACGAAGCTCAAAGCATGGTGACCAGTATTTACACCTACGGTTATATGGCATCTAAGTATGCAGGCTAAAGACAGGAGGTGCTTTTGGAATGTTTGAGAAGTTTGAAGAAGCAACACTGGAAATGATTTCATTTGACACGCAGGATGTAATCACATCCTCCGGAAATGGCAACGATATGGGTGACTTGGAGCAAGAACTGTAAGATAAGCGGATTATTACAAACAAACGGGCTGATAACTTTGTCTTGTTAGCCTGTTTGTTTAATTCTTCCATTGTTTACAGGTTTTGAGATCGGTACAATAAGATTAAAGTTTACGTGAGGAGGTTTATTAAATGAAAAAGCTTTTTGTGTGTCTCTTAGCAGTGATTTTGTGCGTAGGCATGTTTATGCCTGCGACAGCAAGTGCTTCTTCAGAAGAGTACATAAGAACAGATAAGACAGAATACTGGGAAGATGAGATTTTCCTGGTATCCTACAAGTTTGCACAAGCTGCATCGGATAGTAAACGCTATATTAATATTTATAACAGTACCACGACTTTTAACGACAGCACATGGATATTCCCCAGTTCTGCCAACAAAACCAGTGGCACTGTTGCCAGCGAATGGCTTACATGGAGTCCAAATCCTAACAAGGTTGGTAAGGCGGGAACCTACACAATGCGTGTATGTACGAAAGATACCCATACGGCTTATCCGGGGTATGAAGATATGACCTATACTTTTACCGTGAAAGCCAGAACTTCCGGTACTACGCCTGCTGCGCCTCAAATTTCAGTGACAGATACGACCATTGATGTAGGTACGCCTTTGTCTATCGCGTATGACGGTTTCAGTATGACCGCTCTTAACTACGACGATATGTACAGCGTGTCTTTGAGCAAAAAAGTCGGTACTGAACTCAAAAGATGGTATTTATGGAATTGTGGTTCTACCTATTTGGGTTTGTATGGCACGCTTGATTATACCGCTGCTTTACCGGCAGGAGAGTACGATATTAAGTTAGAAACCGCTTTTAGAGATACGCCGGATAACAGAACGGTTAAGCAGACCGTTTCTTTAACGGTAGAAACGCCTGACATTACACCGGCAGTCGGGGAGATTAAGACGGATAAGACAGATTACTGGGCAGATGAAATCTTTGTTGTTTCCTATCAATTTGACAAAGCTATCGACACAACCCTTCCAAAAGGTCAGCAACGTGCAATTAATATTTATAAAGGCGATGTACTTGTGTATCTTTACGTTGCCAACGGTCTTCAGGGTTCCACCTCCAGCGAATGGCTATGGTGTGCAGCTCCGTCTTTGGCAGGAACGCCGGGGACATACACTATGAAAGTAGTTTATCGAGATACGGAAACTCCTTTCTTGGCACATGAACATATTACCGCTACTTTTACGGTGAAAGAAAGAACCCAGGGCACAACACCGTCAGTACCCGCGATTTCTTTAAAGAATGATACGCTTCAAGCAGGGGAATCTTTAAAGATTCAGTTTGACGGTATGAGTATGACTTCTTTAGGCGGAGATTATGTATATACCATCCATTTGTGTAAAGCAGATGGCACCAAAATAAAGAGCTGGATGGTATGGGATTGCGGCACGAATTATGCGGGTCTTTTCGGTGAATTGGAATATACCGAAACTTTAGCGGCAGGAAGCTACAAAGTAGAGCTGGAGAAGAACAAAAATGATCCAAGTTACGAGAGTGCAGGAAAGATTTCCGTTCCTTTCACCGTAAGTGAAGTACCTTCTGCCTCCACAGGGGATGGCACCTTAATGATTGCAGCAGTGCTTCTCTTGGCTGGCTTTGTTGCTTGCATGCAAATGAAGAGAAGAATCTATAAATAATAGAATTAATCTGCTAAGAATTTTTCAAAAATGTATCCTTGGAAGTCCGCTTTACGGGCTTCCAATTCTTTTTCACTGCGGAATGTCCAGCCCAAAGAGCCCGCGCCCAGTTTCACCACCAAACGGCGGAAAATATTTCGGTAAAATGTATGTTCATACGACACAAAATCCGGTCGCCCTATAAAGTTAAACAGCAACGCGCCTGCTAAGCGTCTGTGGAACGCTTCTCCGTAGAAAGGGGTGGCAAGCTGCCCGCGACAAATGTCTTTGCGGTGCTTGCGATACCAGCCAAGCACAGGGGGATAAAAGGACTGGATGCAGTATTTTCCCGAATAGTTTTCTAACACGCGATTGGCTGCTTCGCATAATGGCGCGGCTTGGGACGTGGGACATTTAAATTCAATTAAAAGGGGTACACGCCCGTCTACTAAATCCAAACACTCTTGTAGCGTGGGAATTTGTTGATCCGTGCCGGCTAAACGGCATTCCTTCAGTTCGGCCAGCGTCATTTCTTCGATTTTGCCGTCTCGGCCGCACATGCGATTCAAGGTATCATCGTGAAATACCACCACATGCCCGTCCCGGGTCAAATGAATATCATTTTCAATCCAATATCCTTTATCTACGGCCGCCTGAAAAGCCCGCAGGGAATTCTCCGGTACATCGGAAGAGAAACCGTGAAGCCCTCTGTGTGCGATTAAAGCGCTCTTTAACATTGCCCGATCGGAATGGCGGCGAACAGCAGGAAAAATCAGAAAGAAGAACAAGGCGGTTAGTAAAAGCATTCTACATGCCCTCCTTCTTTGTGTCTCCGTGCTTTACAAACAACATGGTGACGAAAGCCAAAGCGGAGAATACTACGGCGTAAGGGAACAGCACTTTGTATCCTAGACCGAGATTGTCGATGAGTAAACCCGAAAGTAAAGGCGTGGTAATCTGCGCCGCCATAGAGAAGGTGTAGTAGAAACCGGTGTATTTGCCCACATTGGAACCGGTACTCATTTCTACTACCATAGGGAAAGAGTTAACATTAATCGCTGCCCAGCCGATTCCCACAATTGCAAACAGGGCGTACATGATAGGTGTCTGTACCTGGATGAAAATGGCAACCGCATAGCACACGGTCATGGCCGCAACGCCCAACAAAACGGTTTTCTTGCGACCCATTTTACCGGAAAGAATCCCGAGTGGCACGAAAGATGCAATGGCAGCTACTGTGGCGCACAGCAAATAGCCGGAAGATGTGCCTAAATCAGTGCCCCACACATTTACGCAGTACCTGGAGAATGCCGTGGTGACTGCATTATATGCCATAAACCACAGGAAAACGGAAATCAAAATCAGCACCAAACTCTTAAACACAGGGCGGGGGAGTTTACCCTCGGTTGTGGCTTCTTCCGGTTCATCTTGTATGTTTGTTTCTGCCAAAAGCTTATTCTCCCGTACCGCAAAGACCATAATCAGTACTGTCACCAACATAAATATGGCGGTGACAATAAACAAAGGTGTGAAAGACTGGTCTTGCGCATACACGGACTCACCGGCGTCGTTCTTCTCGCTGGTTAAGAGGAACATCATCACGATTGTAGAGAAGATGCCGCCTAAATAACCCACTAAATTGATAATGGCATTGGCTTTGCTTCTGAGGGGCTTCTCCGTCACGTCGGGCATATAGGCAACCGCCGGGGTTCTGTACACCGACATCACGAACAGCAAGAGGAACAGGGCGATAATAAATCCTGTCAAATGGCGCTGAGCAGTAAAATAGGATAGAACACCGATGAGAATTACTGCCCCCAGGG
>JAZRHX010000298.1:0-2955 GCA_045644985.1 Clostridia bacterium
AATCACCATCGATTGTGCGACCCTGATGAACAAGGGCTTAGAAGTCATTGAGGCCATGCACTTGTTCCAGGTGCCCGTATCAAAAATTGACGTAGTGGTACATCCTCAAAGTATTGTTCACTCTATGGTTATGTTCCAAGACGGAAGTGTCATTGCGCAAATGGGCAATCCAGATATGAAGGTGCCTATTCAGTTGGCGGTTACAGATCCTTATCGGGCAAAATCTGAAACAACCCGATTAAATTTGGCGGAAATTGGCAAACTAACTTTTGAGAAACCGGATATGGAAGTCTTTCCGTGTCTCCGTTTGGCCTATGAAGCAGCCGGGCAAGGCGGCACGCTTCCTGCTGTAATGAATGGTGCCAATGAACAAGCCGTAGAATTTTTCTTGAGACGACAAATGAAATTCACAGATATTCCGTATATTATAGAGCAGGTAATGCGTATGCATATGCAGGGAAACGGAGAAGTTTTTGTCGCTGAACCTACTTTGGAGGATATCTTACGATGTGACGCTTGGGCGAAAGCGGAAGTGAGGAGATTGGTATGTCCGTAATTGGAAGTATTTTAACGATGGTGCTTATATTGAGCTTGCTGACGGTGGTGCACGAGTGGGGGCACTATATTGCAGCGCGGATTTTTAAGGTTAAGGTCAATGAATTTTCTATCTTTATGGGTCCTAAGATTTTCTCCCGGGTGGGAAAGAAGACGGGAACTCGTTTCTCCATTCGCTGTATTCCTTTAGGTGGATTTTGTGCCTTAGAGGGCGAGGAAGAGACAAAGGAAAGTGAAGATTCTTTCTCCAATAAACCTTGGTATCAACGGGCGGTAATTTTATTTGCCGGCGTCTTTATGAATTTTGTACTGGCAATTTTGATTATATCTGTAGTATTTTCATTCTCCGGATACGACACCCGTCGTGTGAGTTCCATTAGTGCAGACTTGGATTCCGGTTGGGTGATGCCGATTGCTATGACGGACTTGGTGCCGGGGGATGAAGTCATCGCGTATAACGGTCAGCAAATTACGACACCTACAGATTATTCGCTATATATGATGGTGAAGGAAGCGGAAGACGTTACTTTCACGGTAAAGAAGAAAGCGGGCGGCCGAGTTCAGTATATTTTAAAACGGACTTTTGACCGCAAAGAAAATCCGGATGATGCGGAGAATCCGGGCACATTGACCACAACGGTGGAGGTATTTCGAAAAGACGGTAAGAACGAAATCAAGGTAGGTACCTACACGTCTTTTTGGGATAATAACCGATCCTTGACCATTGAATTAAATGATGTGAATCAAAACAAGACGGTTTATTATTACGGAACGCAAGAGGGTGTTCCCGGAATTTATATTACGGAAACAAATGCTTCCGGAAGCGTTACGCAAACCACAAAAACCCAACTTTCAGAAGCCTACACGGATGCGGAGTACGTGCAAGCTTTAATTTCTGAATTTAACACGGCAGGTATGTATAAGAAATTTGGATTCTCTTTCACATATAAAGAGGGAAACATTTTTGAATGTTTTGGTCAGAGCTTCCTGTACACCTGGTCTATGATTAAATCGGTGTTCTTATCTTTGTGGTGGCTGATTACAGGTCAGCTGGGTATGGATGCTTTGGCAGGTCCCATCGGCATTACGTCTTTGGTAAACGACGTGGTAACTGCAAATGCCGCTACGGGATTGAAGATTTTGACCCTGGCAGATATGACCGCCTTAATCAGTGCCAATCTCGCTGTATTCAATCTGTTGCCTGTGCCGGGCTTGGATGGCGGAAAGCTTTTATTCATCTTGATTGAGCGGTTGCGGGGTGGCAAGAAGATTTCTCCTGAGAAAGAAGGTATGATTTCTCTGGTGTTCTTTGCGCTCTTAATTTTATTGGCTGTTATTATTGCCGGGAATGATATTGTAAACTTATTTAAACGATAAGAGAGGAGGCGCCCTATGTTCATGCGCTGTGACACGGTTTCCGTTCAAGTGGGAAACAAGATAATGGGTGGGGGAAATCCTATTCTGGTTCAATCCATGACCAATACGGATACCAGAGACGTGGCGTCTACTGTAGCACAAATTCATAGGCTGGAGGATGCTGGTTGTGATCTTGTTCGTGTGGCGATTCCTGATATGGCGGCAGCAGATGCGGTTGCCGAAATTCGCAAGCAAATCGCCATTCCGTTAGTGACAGATATTCATTTTGACTATCATTTAGCCCTTCGATGCATGGAAAACGGCGCGGATAAAGTGCGGATCAATCCTGGAAATATCGGAGATCGGAAACGCACGGAAGAAGTGGTTCGAATGGCGTGCTCACGGAGAATTCCCATTCGTATTGGTGTGAACGGCGGTTCTTTAGAGAAAGATTTATTACATAAATACGGTGGCGCTACGGCAGAGGCCATTGTAGAAAGCGCCTTACGTCATATTGAAATTTTAGAAGATTTGAACTTCACGGATATTGTTGTATCCTTAAAGTCCTCTGATATTGAGAAAACCATTGCCGCTTATGAATTGATGGCAGCACGCAGACCGTACCCCCTTCACGTAGGACTTACGGAGGCAGGCACGGTGTGGAGTGGCACCATTAAATCCTGTGCGGCTATAGGCGCTGTCTTATCCCGGGGGATTGGGGATACCATTCGTGTTTCTTTGACTGGAGATCCGGTGGAAGAAGTGCGGGTTGCCAGAGAATTGCTGGCGGCGATGAATTTAGGGGGAAGAATGATTCAGTTCGTATCGTGCCCCACGTGTGGCCGGACGCGCATCGACTTAATTGGCTTAGCAACGGAGATTGAACGCCGGCTACGGACGTTAGAAGCGCAGGGCAAGATTATGCGCCCTATCCACGTGGCGGTTATGGGATGTGCCGTAAACGGTCCGGGAGAGGCCAGCGCCGCAGATATCGGTCTTGCCGGGGGTGACGGAGAAGTATTAAGTCGGATCGTAGCCATGTCG